>CAJXRU010000107.1 GCA_913060565.1 uncultured Gammaproteobacteria bacterium
ATCCTCTTCGTCGGCAGCGTCAGATGTGTATAAGAGACAGCTCAATGAGCGTTTTAATTAACGCCCAGTTAGCAGCGTCTTTCTCAGCGGGCGGTAGGCCGACATTATAGTTATTTGTTTGCTTGGTGAAGTCGACGCTGTTAAACCAGTCGCCGTAGTCGTAGCTGTCGCGCAGGAAGGATTTTGAGCGTAGTAATTCGCTGCCCATGTGAATAAATGGAATACCTTGAGCTAGAACCGCGTACGATAAACTTTGATTGTGAATACGCACACGATCTGCTGTGCTCATATCAAAAGGCAGTCGGTATTGATTGTTATCCCATAAGGTTTGGTTGTCGTGTTTTGATACATAATTGATGGTATCGCTTGGTGTTTCTGCATAACCCGTCGGCTGGCCGCCATATGGGATTTCTTCACCGGTAACACGTTCACCTTGAGCGTTAGTGAGGGGGAATTTACGAAGATTACCCGCTAAACCAATGCGGAGTTGATCCATTTTTTGGAGATAATCGGCGTGATTTGGTGTTTGAGTCAACTCGTTTGGCGAGGTGACTAAACCACTACCGATACCTTGGCTTTTGCGAATATCTTGTGCAGTCGCGTTAAACGCACCGCCGCGCACGGCGTCGCGTAGGCGATCAGTGAATGTACCAATGCCAGTGCCGCCAAGCTCTAATTGGCTGGCTTGGACAAATCGCTGATTGTTAGCAACTTCACCGAAATTCCAGCCTTCGCCATAGAAATAATTGTCACTGTCGACAGCCCATACGGCATCACGAGCGCGAAGCATTGCGTCTTTTGGTTGATGAGCCATTAAATCAAAACGAAAACCATCAATTTTGTAATCTCTTGCCCATACTACCAATGAATCAATCATGAGCTTTTCCATCATTACTCGTTCTGTTGCCGTGTTATCACAACAAGTCGACTGCGCAATCTTGCCAGTAATCGGATCGAGACGGTGATAATAATTAGGGACAATTTTATCTAATACGGCTGTTTTTGATAAACCTGCTTGATGGGTGTGGTTGTAAACGACGTCCATCACCACACGAAATCCTAAGTCATGTAGGCTCATCACCATGTTGCGAAACTCTTTGATGCGAGATATTCCATCAGGATTAGTAGCATAACTGCCTTCTGGCACTGCATAATGATAAGGATCATATCCCCAGTTATAGTCATCAAATTCTCGCATCGCACTGACAACCGCTTGTTGATTTTCACTCAGTGGTGATTGGTTTTTAAGATAGTCGTTGATTGAAACTTGATTAAGAGTGGTGTCACTACATTGTGTTAGTTTGGCGTTTAGCTGACACAATTGTCCCATGGTTGAATCAAGTGATAATACCGTTGCTTTATCTTCATTAACGGTGCCAATATCAAATGCTGGTAGCAAATGAATAGTGTTGATTCCTGCATGTTTCAGCGACTTTAAATGGTTGATACCGTTACTGCTTTTTGCGCTAAATGCTGAATACTTGCCTTGTTGATTTTTCGGTACGCTATTATCACTGGCACTAAAGTCACGAATATGAGTTTCATAAAAAATGTTGTCCAGTGGACTAGCGATAGTAACGTCTTTCTGATTATCCCAACCGGTTGGCTTTGTTTGTTTACTATCTAAGGTGACAACTTGTGATAATTTACTGTTTGCTGACAGGCTGAGTGAATAAGGGTCGCTAATTGTCAGTGTTTCAACTTTTTTACTCGCCGGGTGATAAACACTTATTTGATATTGATAATAGTGACCAGATAAGTCTGTTGTTCCTTGGTAAGTCCAAGCGCCAGTCTGGTCGTTAAAATGCATTTTATATTGCTGTGCAGGGCTACTCTGTTCTTTGTCGTAGATTAGAATAGAAACTTGTTGGGCGGTTGGTGCCCACAATTTAAATTGCGTTTTACCATTGCTAGTTGTTGAGCCTAAATCAGTTAGCTCGTTAGCATCTTGCGATTCTGAGGTATAGAGAACATCGAGCAAATTACCAAATTGCACGCGAGAAAAAGAGGCTTGTTGTTGGTTGTCTAATTGCTTAATGATCAGTGGCTGAGTTAGCCATTTTTTTATTTGTTGTGTTGGCTGTGATAGTGCATAGCCTTGAAAATCAGATAAATGAGGGAAGCGTTTTGCAATATCAATGGGTAAATCAACTTTTTTAAGGGAGACGCTCTGAGGTTTATCACCGCTAACTATCAATGTTGACGTTACTGTGTCGCGCTTGGGTAAAAGAATGAGCTGTGGCGTTAGCCAATGACCAGCAAAGTCAGCGGAGGGCTGTATAAAAGATGAAATATCATCTAGTGACGGTTGCGACACATGATTTGATAATGACATACAACCTGTGACGCCTAATATCCCCAACATTACTACGCTTAACTTTTTCATTATTTACCTTTTTTGTAAGCCACCATAAAACAGCTAACCATGCTAATCAATGCACTGATCTTTGGGTAGTTGGTGCATACGTATTCATGAAAAGTCGCTATTTGTCTAAAATAAGTGGAGACTTTGCGCACGCTATTGTTTGTCCGTGTGCTCCCATTTGCTCGATAACACGCTATAATGCGCGCAATAAATATAAGCGCGTATGCGCCACAAAGCAGTTAAATAGTCATGAACCAACCACAAATATTTGATCCTAAAGCGCCGCAAGCGCTGCCGCTGTCTGATGAAGCGCGTATTATGACGCCTATTGATGTCGGTAGTAATAAGCTGGAGTTATTAGCGCCCGCTAAAAATGCAGAGTCAGGAATGGAAGCCATTTTACACGGCGCTGATGCTGTTTATATTGGCGGACCAGCCTTTGGTGCACGTTATAGTGCGGGTAATACCGTTGATGATATTAAACGCTTATGTGATTTTGCTCATGCCTATAACGCGCAGGTTTTTGTTGCTATCAATACGACAATGAGCGATGAAGAACTCGATATTGCCCAGAAGCTTATTTGGGAATTATATGAAGCAGGTGCCGATGCATTAATTATCCAAGATATGGGTATTTTGAAACTCGATATCCCGCCGATTGCACTTCACGCCAGTACCCAAATGGATAATAGAACGCCAGAAAAAGCAGCGTTCTTAGAACAGGTTGGTTTTAGTCAGGTTGTACTTGCGCGCGAGTTAACACTACCGCAAATTCGTGCAGTGGCCAAAAGCACTAAGATGCAGTTAGAGTTTTTCATTCATGGCGCACTGTGTGTAAGTTATAGTGGTTTATGTAACATTTCTCACTCTTACACTGGGCGTAGTGCTAATCGCGGTGAATGTTCTCAAATGTGTCGCCTGCCGTGTAATATGTCGACGCGCCAAGGTGAGACTATTGTTGAAAATGAACATTTGTTATCGCCAAAGGACAATAACCAAACTGACAATTTAGAAGCCTTGATTGATGCGGGTGTACGTTCATTTAAGATTGAAGGGCGCCTTAAAGACTTGAGCTATGTAAAAAACATTACGGCTCATTACCGTCAAGAGCTCGATAAGATTATGGCTCGTCGCCCTGAATTATCTAATATGTCTCATGGTCGCACCGAACATACCTTTACGCCAAATCCTGATAAGAGCTTTAACCGTGGTAAAACCGATTATTTTGTTAATGACAGAACCGATGGGTTAAGTGATTTCCAAACGCCTAAATACATGGGTGAAGAAGTGGGAACTGTTGCAAGCATCGGTAAGGATTTCTTTATCGTTGACTCTGAGGTGACTTTCAATAATGCCGATGGACTAGGCTATTTTGTTGAAGATCATAAAAAAGCGGTAATGAGTGATGATAAAACTGAAGGTTTGCGTGTTAATCGCGCCGACGGCAATAAGCTCTTTGTTGTGAATATACCTTCGTCGTTAAAAGTCGGCATGAAGCTCTATCGCAATCACGATCATTCATTTGAAGCCTTACTCGCTAAACCATCAGGTAAACGAGTCATTGATGTTGATATGTCACTGGCAATTATCGATGGCGGTTTTGCACTGACCGTTGATGATAACCTTGGCTCAATCATTACTGTTGATACAGAGTTTGAACACCAGGCAGCAAAAGATACTGAGCGCTCTCTTGCAACGCTTAACAAGCAACTTGGTAAGCTTGGCAGCACTGATTTTAAATTGAAAAACTTAGCGACTAATGGTGTTGAAAATTACTTTATGCCTGCTGGTGTGCTAAATGGTTTACGTCGCGATGCAATTGAGGCATTAAGCACTGCACGAATTGAAAATTATGTTCGCCCTAAGGCGTGGGAACGCAACGATGATGCGGTGTATCCAACGAATAGTTTAAGTTTCTTAGACAATGTTGCTAACCAACGCGCTCGCGATTTTTATACGGAGCACGGGGTTATTCATATTGAAGATGCGTATGAGTTAAATACCGTGACTGAAGATGCGCCACTGATGGTGACCCGCCATTGTCTGCGTTATAACTTCAACTTATGTCCAAAGGAAGTGCCGAACATTAAAGCAGAGCCATTACAAATTGAAATTGGTAATGACACACTTAAGCTTGTTTTTGATTGTGTGAAATGTGAAATGATGGTGGTCAGTGATAATAAACAGGTTAACAAGTAATAATTTACCTGTTTATTGAGTATTTAAGGAAGTTAACTTGCTTTGAAGTTAACTTCTACTGTTTGATTGCCACCTTGCTCTGTTGCAGCGCGCAAGGCTTTTTCTGCCACCGATGTTAAATTATCGGTGGTCACTTCTTTAAGGGCTGCTGGTGAAACCACGCCAATACTCAGCGTTACATCTAGCTTAACGCTTTTATAATCTAGTTTTTTAACTTCTACGTGATTGCACAATCTGTTTGCAAATAATACTGCGTCTTTTAATGGGGTACTGGGTGCTATAATTGCAAAGTTATTTCTGTCGTATCGCGTTAACACATCACTTTCACGGAGCTGTTTTCCAATCAAATCTGAAAATTTCTTAATGAGAAAATCAGCAAACTCACTGCCGTATTGATGATTGATTTTATCGAAGTTGTCTATTGCGATGAGTAACAAAGAAAACTCACTGTCATAGCGACGAAAACGGGCAATTTCATTCGTTAGCAATTGTACAAAATGACTTTGATTATAAAGCTCCGTCAACGGATCTTGGGTACGTAGTTTGTGCAGTTCAACATTGGTTTGCTGATGTTGATAGGTTTCTAGCTTTAGCTGTTTATCTTTTTCTTCCAAGGCCGTTAACGCATCGTCGTTGTTTTTTTCTAACTGACGAATAAAGGTTCTCGTTTTTCTAATAATGATGTAATAGACAATAAATAGCCCAAACACCGCAATACCATGTGCCCCAACAAGAGAATAATTTGACAGCGATGAAAGGTTTACTTGGCCATTTTTAAGCGTGAGGGATGCTAAAGCGATAATCATCATTAGCATTAAAGGTAATAAAAGAACCAACACAGATTTTATAAGGTGATGTGAGTGAGCACTATTCATAATCTATCCATTAGAAGTACAAGGATGTACTTCGTAATATAACTCAACTATAGGTAATTAGGGAGGGGTTTTACAGGAACTTAGTTCTTTATTGCTAGTTGGTTTGTACTAAATTGTATGAACAGTTTTATCGAAGCTATTTTGGAGACGCGTCGTTGATTATTGTTTGTAGTTTATTTAGTGAACTCTTTGTTCGTGTTAATAGTTGCTGATTGAAAAAATAAGCGGGAACATAACCTGTTGGATCAAGCCATGTTTGATAATCTATTTCAACTGTATTATTTGCTAACTGTTTGATGCGCCAGCTTGATTTTAACTGTTCAACACGTACATAGCTCTTATTGGCTGGATAACGTTGAGGGCAGCTCTTAATATCAATGCGTGTTGTCTTTTCGTCAAATGTGGTACTGACACAGGTAATCGTTTCTCGTTGTTTGAATGGCCAAGGGCTATCTAAGACGGTGCGCAATAAGAAATTATTAAAATCATAAATCTCAAGTGTTTGAATACTCTCTACTTCGGGTAACCAATCTTTTGTTCTAGATAGGTTTGAAATGATTTTAAAGGCAGTCGCTTTGTCGCCAGTTACTTGAAAGGTTGCATTTATCTGATGAAAATCGCTACCAACTTTATTTACTAACGATATTCTACTAAGTGTTGTTGAGTGGTTAAGGCTAGGTTGAGGCATGTTCACACAATAACTTAAGGAGATGCATAAAAACGTAGCTGTTAGGAAGCGTTTAATCAATGTAAGCAAACGTGTTGGTGCCATGATTTATGTCGTTAATTGAGTACGTGACGTTGGAGTAAGTTTACCTTACATTTGTCGCGATGTAGACACATTGCTGCGGGTTTGCAGTCGTTTCATAAAGTGAGAACGGAATAGAAATCTTTACGATGAATTTTGAACTAGCTGCGGTTACTGAAGAGCAATCTGTAATATCAGCAACGATTAGCGGTAATATTGTGTCAATCGCTGATAGTGCCAAACTGACGGCAACAAGCACTGAACAATCTGCCATCGCTAGTCAATAAGTGTCCTATATCACAACGGTTAAATTCGTAAATCGGCGACTATGGCGTGTAAATTTTGGAATAAATGGTTACAGTTTGCCCCGCGAGTTTTAGTCGTAGCCACTGTGCCATTGAGCGATATCGTGATTTAATGAGTGAATTAAATTCTTCATAAATCATAGGTGCTTAGCATTGAATTACCCTACAGTTAGCAAGTTTTTTATTGGTTTATTAATAGTGAGTTACAGCGCTTTATCAATAGCTGTTCAGTCAAATACAGCGCCCAATGTTATTGGCGATATAGTGTCTTTTGAATCGGAAGTACTTGGAGAAGAACGAAAATTACAAGTTTACGTGCCTGCGAATTACCAAACATCTGATAAAAATTATCCAGTGCTATATGTGTTAGATGGTCAATGGAATTTTATGAATGCGGTTGCTATTCAACAAACGTTAAAAGTGCCAAGTAATTTACCTGAAATGATTATTGTCGGTACGGTGAATCAGAATCCACAACGTCGGCGCTTGTTTGGTGAAGAAAATAAGTTTAAGCGCTATTTGCTTGATGAAGTTTTACCTTATATCGATTCAAACTATAGAACATCTCGTGAACGCCTATTATTCGGTTGGGAAATGAGCGCTTTTTTTGCAACTAATGTTTTTTTCAATCACTCGCAGCTTTTTGACGGTGCAATAATCACTAACGGTGGTGATAGCAGTGATGTTGAGATCCAGAAGTTTAATGACGCGAATAAAGAACAAACTAAATATCTATTTATTGCTAATTCAGATAAAGATATTTATACCGTTAAATATGGTAAAAATTTATCTCGTAAGCTAAAGCAATATGCTAATAAGCAACTTAACTGGCGTTATCAAAAATTTAATGAAGAAGTTCATGCATCGGTGCCATATGTCGCTATGTATCAAGGATTAAAGCATTATTATTTTAACTATCAAAGTCTCGTATTTGCCGATCTTGAAGCGTTTAATTCACTAGGGGGGCTAGATTATTTAACACGTTATTTCAAAACTCGTGGGCAACGATTTAATTTACCACAAACTATTCCTGATTCGACGAAAAATTCTCTCATTTGGCTAGCATGGAATAATAATGATTTTAAGCACTTTACCTTGTTTATGAAGGTGTTTGATTCAGTACTTTCATCAAAAAGAAATACATCAATGATGTGGCAAAATCGCTTTGCACGTTTTTATCTGAAACATGGCGATTTAGTTAATGCACAACGCTATTTTGAACAAGCCATTCACAAATACCCCAATAAAGCGCAGCTTCATGAAGGGTTATCCTTGGTATTTAAGGCGTATGGTAAACGTGAAGAGGCTCGGCGGCACTTAATGCAAGCAATTGAATTGGCGGTAAAGACTAATGACAAGAAGCTTGCCAACTACCAAGCAGCACTATCTAAGTTATAGTGATCTACCGCGGTGCGAAAGAAAGCCTTTCGCACCTTCTTTTATTAGCTGAACAACAGTGATTAACTCTTACCGCCAATACGTTTTAGAAATGCATTAAAATTAATGTTTAAAGAGCCAGATTCATAGCGCTTAGGTTCGATTAATTTCCATTGATTATTGATATCTCGTTGTGCAAAGGTGAACTCAAATGCCGCTTTGTCACGCATGCCCATGCGTAAGTCTGAGATAATTAGCTGATTGTTTTCTTCGCGATAACTTACGAAATCATGCGTAAAAAACAGATAACTATCTAATAATTTTGGTGTGTGAGGAAGTGGCCAATGATTGCGCTGTCTCTTTTCAAACGTTATCGCTGTCGACTTGTCCAAGAATGAACTATCACCTTCCCAATAATTGTTGCCATCAATGACTACTACGCGCCATAAAATGGTGTTGAGGGCGGTGGGAGTGATAAATATTTTATCGCTTGTGATGCTTGCGCTCGCCAAGCTATCAACGGCTCGCTGATGAATAATTTGTTTAGCGATTACGCCCCAGCCCAAATATAGACTTGAAAGAGATAACGCGATAATTGCTGGTTTTCGCGCGCGTTGATAATCCATTCGAATATAAAACAAGGCAATAATCAACGGCAAGGTATATAAGGGATCAATAATGAAAATGCTAGATGCGCTAAAGTAGCCAGTCAGTGGCCATAATAGCTGTGTGCCATAGCTGGTGAAATAATCGAGTAACGGGTGAGTGAGCAAAGCCAATGAAATTAATGAAAACAAACGCGTAAATGACCATCCTGCAATGGGCTTTAAACGATTGATTGCGATGGCCAATATTAGTGAGAATAGACTAAGCACGAATAAAGAGTGAGAAAAGCCACGGTGTTTGATGACGTTATTAATGTCATTACCATAGTTAATAAATACATCTAAATCGGGCAGTGTACCTAAGACTGCGCCTGCTAATAACACTCTCATGTTGCAACGCTTACCAGCAACTGCTCCTGCAACCGCAGCGCCTAATACCGCTTGTGTCACTGAATCCAAAGTTTTTTCCTACAATTTTTTAAGTTTTATCGGCGTATTATAACCAGTTCACTTGAAGGGTGACTGTTAAGATAAGTAAATTAGTTTAACCAGATTTGTCCCAGACGTTCTTTTTCACCATCATTGACAATTTGCTTATAAGCTTGTTGAAGTTGTTTTACTAGAGCAGGATCTGACGATTTACTCATCCCAATATACATTCGTTGATTGATGTGCTTTATTTGAAAAGCTACTTCAAATAAATCGGGTGATGATTTGCTTTTTTCCAATATCCCTTTAAATATACGGCGTGCTGAAAAAAACAGATCGTATCTGTTCGCTTTAAGCATTGAAATGAGTTGATCATAACGCGGCGTCGAAACAACATAAGGAAAGCCTAAATAGGTCAGTTTTTCATACTCAAAGGAGTTGGCACCTGCGCCTATACGGTATTTCTTAGCCTGATTAAATTCGTTTATTTGAATATCAGCGCGGGTTCTTAATCGGTAGAAAAAGTATTCAAGTTTATCTACCTCACCTATCCAATGAAACATTTCTTCCCGTTCTGGGGTGCGTACCATTGAAAATATCAGTACATTTTTTTCTTTAATAGCGGAATTGTAAGCACGGATCCAAGGTACCATGCGAATTTTTCCGTCAATATTGGCCTGCTTAAAAAGGGCATTGACGAGTTCTACACTATAACCTGTGTATTGGCCGCGATAATTCTTAATTTGATAAGGGGCAAGCTCTTCTGTGTATGCAGTAATAGTTTGCGCTGACGAAAAACAGGAAAAAAGCAATGTAGTAAATATTAACAATAGCTTAGTCATTTATTACCAATCCATTTATAAGACGTTTAACGGCGAGCTAAATTACACAACTATAATATGATGATAAGAAATTTATTGTAAAGATAAAGTTACCTGATTTTATTCACATAATACCAAGCGAGTTGTTCGTGAGCATAAAGCTACGTTGATTTGAAATATTGATTATGGGTTAACTCTCACCATAATAGCGCTGTACTTCATTGTTACTTTGTAGCAACATCATTAGTAACCTATTAATAAATAAAATTATAATGAGAAACTTATGGAAATATTACCCTTGATTTTTGTGGCGTTAGTTGCCATTGAACACCTTTATATTTTGGTGTTAGAGATGTTTATGTGGACAAAACCACGAACGCTCAAGGTTTTTGGCATGTCTAAAGAAGATGCTCAAACATCAAAAGCATTAGCAACCAATATGGGATTATATAATGGCTTTTTAGCGGCCGGATTAATCTGGGGCATGTTGCATCCGAACGCTGAGTTTGGTCAACAAATTCAGTTGTTCTTTTTATCTTGTGTATTAGTTGCTGCAATTGTTGGTGGTTTAACGGCTAAACGGTCAATAATGATAGTACAAGGAGTGCCAGCGCTAATGGCACTAGCCGCGGTGCTTATTCTTTAAAGTATTCATTAATTAATTTGACGGTTACTTGCTAACTTTTGACGCCATACTTGTTCACTGCCGCCACTTTGAAGATAGATCGCTTCAAATTGGTGCTGTACGAATACGTTATCGTTGAAGTCAGGTAACCAGCCTTCGTCTAATAGTTTATTAATGGCTGACACTGCTTGTGGATATTGCTTGGTGATAAATCGCCAATAAATATCGTTTTGTACGCTAAATCCCCCGCCTTCATTATGAAACTGCGTAAGCTTGTTGATAATTTCTTGATGTGCCGTCGCATCATTCAGCTGTTCGTAGATTCTGGCGAGTAATATAAATTGTCCACTATTTTCATCAGTAATCGTTTTTGATAGCGAAATTGTTGGGAAATAGTGTTGCTGTGCTTTCAATGCTTGGGCTGGTTTGTTGTTATAAAATAATGCAGTGATGTGTGGCATTGCGTAGCGCGTTATATTGGGGGTTAAATTTAGACGTTCTGTCATCTTTTGCTGTGTGAGACTGAAGTCTCCTTGGGCGCTTGCCAATGCACCTTGGCAATAAAGTAAAAATGCTTGATTCACAGGGTGTTTTTCTGCTTGAATTATCAAATTTTTAGCAGTTTCTATATTTCCTAATCCTAACCAAACAAGGGCTTGCGTTAACTGGTAAGTAGGTTTGTCGGCAATGTTACTCGGTTTTTCTAACCAATGAATAAATGCTCGCGCACGTTGCGTGTTAAGCAAAAAGAAATCCAACTCTTCAGCAGCGCGGTGAGCATAAGATGGTTCTATCGTCAGTGCACGATCGTAATATCGCCGTGCATGTTCGAGTTGTCTTAAATTGAGGTGTGCGTAGGCTAAACCACGAATGACAATAGGTGAAAGAGGATCTAGAGAATAGGCGAGTCGATGCTGCTGTAATCCACGATGATATTGGCCAGTTTCTCGCAAATAATTGCCAAACCAATGATGCGCCATGACGTAATTAGGTGCGACTTCAATTGCTCGTTTAAATAAAGACTCTACGACTTGGTCGTCTCGGTTTTCATCATAGAGTTTTAATAGTGCCTGAGTTGCCAATACTTCGGCGTTATTCGGCGCTATTCGACCTGCGACATCAACAAAGGGTAAACAGAGTTTATGAGCCGATTGCGGTGATAAATCACTGTAGATAGAGAGATAGATTTGCGTGTGACACTGGCCAATGAGTGCGCCTAAATGATGCGGTGATTGGCGTAATATTTTGCTGTAAATGGTTTGAGCTTGTCGCAGCGCCTTTGGTTGTCTTTTGTTCCACAAGTAGTGGGCAAGGGCATAATCTTCAAAATGAGGATCATGACGTGTTACTGTTCTTTCTATTTGTCGATTACTCGTTTGTGGATTTAAGAAGTTAAGTAAACTAGTTGCGGCATTATTTTTTAACTCAAATAGGTCGTCGTTATTCGAAGTAATTCGTTGTTCCCATAAAATATCATTAGTGACAGGTGAACGCAGCTGCATTGTGAGTAATAACTTGTCATGCTTTTGATGAATGCTCGTTGTTAATTGAGGCGCAGTTGAGTCGACTTTACTAGATGTTCTAAGGTACACAAACTTATGATTGTTATCTGATACTAAGTCATTGAGTAGTAACTGACCAAACTGCGCGTAAGCGCCATTAATATCTGTGCTATTTTCGTTTGAACTTAGACTATTGGTGGGTAAAATTGAAATGGTCTTTAGATCGTCTGAATATACTTGGCCAGCTGGCGGTTGATAACTAATGCTAATCAACAGGGCCATCAAGGTGATTACAACGACACTAGTTAGAACATAATGCCACAACTTGCTAATGCCATTCTTGTCATTTGTTTGGCTATTTGATGAGCCAGACGTTGCTTCTTTGTTAGCAGGCGATGATGGAGAAGAGGCGATTATTTCAAATGGCGCATGGATTCGATAGCCTTTTCCTGATACTCGCTCAACATATTCAATAGGGTTGCTTTCATGCTGTAATGCTTTTCTCAGTTGAGCAATGGCTTGGTAAATTGAACTGTCAGAAATTACGCGTTCGGGCCAAATCGTTTGCGCGATTTCTTCTTGAGATTTTGGCTCGCCATGATGTTGTATTAAAAATTCACACAGTGCCATGACCTTTGGCGTTACTTTTCTCACGACATCTTTATCGGAAGATAATGTCAGTGTATTTAATGATGGAGTGACTATCCATGCGCCTAAAGTAAATGATTCTAGGTTTAAACTGGCACCTTTATTGGTAGTTTCCGACAATTTCATTCCTTACACAACCAAGTGTCATTTATGTTGTTTTTAATTAAATTATTGATTTTAAAGTATTAATAAAAATTTTAGATTTTAATTAGTTCATGATTAAGCAATTTAATTAAATTTAATTCAATCTGGCGTCACTTTAATCACACGACATATCGAGACATTATGCCTAGTCAATTTAAGACCTATTTAATCATTATTTTCTATACAGTAACCGCGACATTTTTCATCAATGACGCACACGCTGAAGCACTGCTTATTTCAAACATCACGGTAATTAATCCTGTTGATAATAGCAATGTTAAAACACTAAAACATCAATGGGTTGAGATTAATGATGGTCGAATTACCCAAATATCATCAACACCTCTAATCGGTAAAAAGCATCAACGTGTCATTGATGGCACTGACAAATATCTAATTCCTGGTCTGATGGACGCACATGTTCATACTGGCGCAATGCCTGGTTTACTCTATGGTTCCCCAAACGCTCAATCATTACAGGGCGCTTTTTTAAAACAACAACCGCGCAGTTATCTTTATTACGGTATTACGCAAATACTCGACCCTTCACGAACACCAGCCTCTGTCGCATTGTTTAATGAAAACCCTGTAACGCCTGATTTATTTCACTGCGGCGCTATACCTATTATTGGCGGTTATACTTTATTTGTTGATAACGTTGCAGAGGCGATGCAACGTCGTAAATATTTTATTTATCAACCTGAAAAAGACGGCGCAGTACCTAAAGGATTTGATGCATCTAAACACACACCTGAGGCTGTGGTCGCTCAAATTGCTAGAGATGGTGCTAAATGTGTAAAAGTTTATACGGAAGATGGATTTGATACGGCGAGCCATTGGCCAACCATTAGCGCTGAGCTTTTAAGTAGAGTGCGCTTAGCTGCAAATAAACATGGGTTAAAAATCATGGCGCATGCAAATGCCGTTGATATGCAAAAAACTGCCATTGATGCGAGCGTTGATATACTGGGTCATGGTATGTGGAACTGGTTAGAATTACCGATAGATACACCTGAGTTGCCGCCTGAAATAAAAGTGTTAGCCGATAGAATTGTGGCAAAGAAAATGACTTATCAACCGACACTTAATGTGATGCGCAGTCTCCGTGATGTCACTGTCGAAGGTCATCTTGAGCACAGTGATTATCACAATGTTATTCCTAAGAAAACGATGCAATGGTACAAATCGAAAGAAGGGCAATGGTTTGCTAATGAAGATAGAAAGAATTGGGGAAAACGTTCGCAAGAACATATTCATCAGCATATGACGAATGTCATCAATCAAGGTGCTCGCGTCTTACAATATCTCTATCAGCAAGGGCATCCAATGGTATTAGCGACAGATACACCGCCTGCGCCAACGTATGCATCTCAACCCGGAGTTTCAACGAAGTGGGAATTAGAAAAAATGCACTCATTAGGTGTTAGCTTGCCGCATTTATTAGCAGCAGCTACTATCAATAATGCTACAGCGTTTGGTTTGAACCATGATTATGGCTCGATTGAAGTTGGTAAAGTAGCGAACTTGTTAGTATTAACTAATAATCCGCTGGAGAATATAGCGGCTTATGATCAAATTGAATCTGTCATTTTGCACGGTGAAGCGCATCGACGTTCGGTATTTAAAGTGAAGAATTAGTAATACGCAATACGTCAATGAAACAGCCACTATTTGTCCCAATAGGGGGTGTCACCAAAGTGTTGGACGAAGTAATCGATAAACGCTCTTACTTTAGGCGCTAGAAGGCGAGAGCTAGGATATACCGCCCAAATTGCGGTGTTTGATACCAATGGGTAGTCACCTAATATTTGTGTTAATTGACCAGTTTTAAGCTGTTGGTAGGCGCTCCAACTTGAATTGACTGTGATGCCTAGGCCATTAATACAGGCATCACGCACCGCTTCGCCGTTATCTGTGCGTAAATTCCCTTGTGCTTTAATTGTTTGCTTTCCTGAGGGCGACTGAAACTGCCAGTTTTCTAATCCCATTAAGGTAATACATTGGTGGTTCTTTAAGTCTTCAGGGGTTTGTGGCTCTCCGAATTGCTTGAGGTAATCAGGCGAAGCACAAAGCACCCGGTTGTCTGGGGCGAGCTTTCTTGCTACTAAACTCGAATCTTTAAGTGGTGCGTTACGTACGGCAATATCAAAGCCTCCTTCAACCAGATCAATGATGGTGTCTGATAATTTTAGGTCGACATGTAATTGAGGATATTGCTTAAAAAAGTCTGTTAACGCTGGTAACAAGTGCATTCTGCCGAACGACGCTGGTGCTGCAACTCGCAGTGTACCTCGAGGCGATGCTTCACCTGCACCGACTGAAGCGCGAGCGGCATCCACACTGGCGAGTACATCTTCGGCATGAGGTAAAAATGCAGTGCCTTCTTCAGTTAACGACACCTTACGCGTAGTGCGATGGATGAGTCGCACTCCTAAATTTTGTTCAAGCTTACTAACATGAGCGCTGGCAACTGCCGGTGATAAACCCATTTGTTGGCCCGCAAGGCTGATGTTATGGGTTGTTGCGATACTGACAAATAATCGTACATGTTCTAAAT
>CAJXRU010000108.1 GCA_913060565.1 uncultured Gammaproteobacteria bacterium
TTTTAACCCCTTATAAATCAAAATAATTTTCTAATAATCATAGGACAATATTTTTACTGTCCTGCGATTATACATAAAGAGCGTCAAAGCTCCATTACTTTTGAAAGTTGCTATTTAGATACGCGGCGATAGTCGCGATACTGGGGTAGCCAGAAGTTTTTCTCAATTTTTGCTTTCAACAATTCATCATCAATTGCCAATGCATGGCCTTGTTCAATCGCGATTTTAGCGACATCAAACGCCATTTGTTTACTGATATTAGCAATCTCAGTAAGTGGTGGCAGTAAACTGCCCTCACCGTGTGCAACCATTGGCGATACGTTGGCAAGACACAAGCTAGTCGCCATTAACATCTCATCTGTTACTCGTTTAGCACCACAAGCAATAATGCCTAATCCCAATCCAGGGAAAATATAGCTATTGTTACATTGCGGAATTTCATAAGTTTGTCCGGCGTATTCAAACGGCGGAAACGGGCTTCCCGTTGCAACGATAGCATTGCCATCTGTCCATTCAATAACTTGCATCGGCGTTGCTTCAACCTGTTTAGATGGATTACTAAGTGGGAATATAATCGGACGCGCACAATGCTCAGCCATCGTCTTAATGACAGCATGCGTAAATAATCCTGGCTGACCAGATACACCAATTAAAATAGTTGGTTTAGCGCCCTTCATGACTTCTAATAGTGTTGGATATTCACCACTCACTTCCCAATCTTGGGTAAATGAAGGCTCTATTGCTAAGCGCTCTTGGAAATCACGTAAGTCTGACATGCCTTTAGTGACTAATCCAAAACGATCCACCATAAATACACGACGACGTGCTTCTTCGTCACTAATACCCTCTGTCACCATTTGCATGATGATGGCTTCAGCGATGCCACAACCCGCCGATCCAGCGCCTAAAAAACTAACCGTTTGCTGTGATAATTTTTCGCCTTTCGCTTTACAGGCTGCTAACAATGAACCAACTGTTACAGCCGCCGTTCCCTGAATATCATCATTAAAACAACAAAGTTCATCACGGTAACGCTCTAAAAGTGGCATCGCTTTTGGCTGTGCAAAGTCTTCAAACTGTAATAAAACATTAGGCCAGCGACGTTTAACCGCCTGAATAAACATATCAACAAATTCGAAATATTCGTCATCATCAATACGTGGTTTCTTAACGCCCATATACATTGGGTTATCAATCAATGATTGATTATTTGTACCCACATCTAACATAACTGGCAGTGTGTAAGCTGGACTGATGCCGCCACAAGCGGTGTAAAGTGATAACTTTCCAATCGGTATGCCCATACCGCCCATACCTTGGTCACCCAAACCAAGAATACGTTCACCATCTGTCACTACAATAACCTTCACATTAGGTTTAATGGCGTTACGTAAAATGTCATCCATGTCATGGCGCTGATCGTACGAGATGAATAATCCACGTGCACAGCGATAAATATCAGAAAACTTCTCACAGGCTTCACCCACCGTTGGGGTGTAAATGATTGGCATCATCTCTTCTAGGTGTGCTTGAATGAGTGAGTAATACAAGGTTTCATTCATGTCTTGAATACGGCGTAAATAGACATGCTTATCTAAGCTGTTTTTAAAAGCGCTAAATTGACCGTAAGCGCGATCAACTTGTTCTTCAATGGTTTCAATAAGCGGCGGTAATAGGCCGCTTAAATTAAATGTTTCGCGCTCTTGTCTACTAAAGGCACTGCCTTTGTTTAACAACGATGTATCGATTAACGCGTGGCCTGAATAAGGAATATAAAGTGGAGATTTCTTGGCGGTTGGCATAGTTGATTTAACCTTATTATTGTTATTTCTTTATGACATGAAGCATGCCTATTAAACTATGGTAACAAGCTTGCGACTTTAGTCCATATTTTAACGATAAAATGTTGAACTAATTCAACCTTTGACGTTTAAATCATCGTTTTTTACCCCCGATATGACAACGCTAACAAGTAAACGTTTGTTTGAATTTAGGCATTGACCTAAGTTCGGATTTGATTTTATGAGCGTCACGCTTCAAAATAGCCGAAAATTTTTAAACGAATAGTCATTATGAGCATTAACTTTAAGCGCATTGGTCAAGGCCAACCTGTCATTTTAATTCACGGGTTATTCGGTAACTTAGACAATCTAGGTCGATTAGCACGCTATCTTAGCGAGCACTTTGAAGTCATTAGTGTCGATCTACCTAATCATGGTTTGTCGAGCCACATTGAAGAATTTGATTACCCTAAATTGGCCGCTGAAATAGTCGAACTAGTGACAAATTTAGGGCTAAATCAATGCCATTTTGTCGGCCATTCGATGGGCGGTAAAGTGGCAATGCAATTGGCGTTAGACTTTCCACATTTGGTTAAATCACTTGTCGTCGCTGATATCGCACCGGTAACCTATAGCCACCGTCATACCCATATTTTTGATGCATTAAATGCCATTGATTTAACAACGTTAGCTAATCGTAGTGAAGCCACAGCGATTGTCACAAACCACGGTATTGATGCTGGGACAGCCCAGTTCTTATTGAAAAACCTCGCTAAAGAGAACAACGCTTTTGTTTGGCGTTGCAATATCGCTAATCTTGCGACTAATTATGAGAGCATCATTGGCGGATTAACGGGCTGCAATACATTTGACGGCGCAACGCTGTTTATTAAAGGCGAAAACTCAGATTACATTATTAGTGAACATCGCCCACAAATCATGCAGCATTTTCCCAAGGCTCAAGCAAAAATAATCCAAGGGACTGGTCATTGGCTACACGCCGAAAAACCCGCGAGCTTTAATAAGATAGTTGGCGATTTCATTGCAAAGAATCTCGACTAGAATCGACGTTCAAAAGTCTTTAAATATAGTGATGTAATGCATGGTAGTCAGAAAATGATTATGCTATATTGCGCGTCACTATTTTTCATGGTCAATTAGACAAACAATGACACCTCAAGAATATCAACAATTTGAAGCATTAGGTTTAAACCTAATGTTTGCGGGAATTTTTTTCCTAATTGGTATGGCCATTCATGATGTATTAAAAAGTGGCGACGTGCCTTTTGCAGGAAAAATTGTCGTGTGGGGCGTTTTAACGCTCGGTTGTCTGGGTTTTATCGCCAAAGGTATTATTCAAGCATTTTGGAATACTCAAGGCCTAGGTTAGTTTAGTCATTTGTGAGCGACTGTTAACAACCTTATTGGTAGTAAGAAATAATAATTAAGTTATGGCAAAAGCATCTAACGATAGAACAACCATTGATCTTTTTGCTAACGAAAAAAATCGTGGACGTCCCAAAACTAATCCGTTATCTCGTAAAGATCAATTACTGGTTAATAAACGCAACCAGATAAAACGTGATAAAGCGAAGGGACTTAAGCGTGTTGAGCTTAAAGTCGATGAACAATTGTTCGACATTTTAAACGATTTGGCAAACGCTCATAATGTGAGTCGTGGCCAATTAATAGAATCAATGTTAATGACCCAAATCAACAATCTATCATCTGTTGATGATAAAATGGCATTAACAACCAACGAATTAGAAAATACATAGGAAACTTTATGGCTAGCGTAGGCATGTTTTTTGGTAGCGACACGGGTAACACTGAAGCCGTTGCTAAAATGATCCAAAAACAACTAGGTAAGAACTTAGTTGAAGTTCACGACATCGCAAAATCAACGGCCGAGCAAATTGCCGGGTTTGATTTACTGCTATTAGGCATCCCAACTTGGTACTACGGTGAAGCACAATGTGACTGGGATGATTTCTTCCCAGAACTAGAAAACATTGATTTTAACGACAAGCTAGTTGCCATTTTTGGTTGTGGCGACCAAGAAGATTACTCAGAGTACTTCTTAGACGCTATGGGTACGTTGAAAGATATCATTGAACCACGTGGCGCTATTATTGTTGGTCACACATCGACAGATGGCTACGAATTTGAACAATCACAAGCGTTAACTGACGATGGTCAATTTGTTGGTCTTGGCATTGATGAAGATCGTCAACCAGAGCTAACTGACCAACGTGTTTCAGCGTGGGTTGCACAAATTCAAGAAGAGATGTGTTTAGCCGAATTAGCATAATTGCTAAAAACTGAGCTAACTTAGTCCAAAACACACTAAAAACCTCGCTTTGCGAGGTTTTTTTTATCCTTTCGTCTTATTACACTGTTTTCTCCGACAGCAATACGCTATGTTGTTTGCCAATACCTACAAAACTCAAGCTATGGAAGTAAAGTCGTGTTTAAGAAGTCAGATAAATTACACAATGTCTGCTATGACATTCGAGGTCCCGTTCATGATGAAGCGCAGCGTCTTGAAGAAGACGGTCATCGCATTCTGAAATTAAACATTGGCAACCCCGCCCCTTTTGGTTTTGAAGCCCCTGATGAAATTGTCCGTGACGTAATTCATAACTTGCCACAAGCACAAGGCTATTGTGATTCCAAAGGACTTTTTTCAGCGCGTAAAGCGGTATTCCATCACTATCAAGAAATTATTCCGAATGTCGATGTTGAAGATATCTATATTGGCAATGGCGTTTCGGAGCTTATTCAAATGGCAACGATGGCACTGTTAAATAATAACGATGAGGTGCTAGTACCTGCTCCAGATTATCCGTTATGGACAGCATCGGTTAATTTGGCCGGTGGTAAGGCAGTGCATTATCGTTGTGATGAGCAAGCTGATTGGTTTCCAGACATTGACGATATTCGCAGCAAAGTCAGTAAAAATACTAAAGCGATTGTGTTAATTAACCCAAATAATCCAACGGGCGCTGTGTATACCAAAGAAATTTTAGAGCAACTATTACAAGTTGCCCGAGAATTTAATTTGATGGTGTTCTCTGATGAGATTTACGACAAAATTTTATTTGATGAAGCCACTCACATTCATACCGCTTCACTCGCAGAAGATGTTGTTATAGTTACGTTTAATGGATTATCTAAAGCTTATCGAATTGCAGGGTTTCGCGCAGGATGGATGGTTATCTCTGGCAATAAAGCGCTTGCAGCTGGTTATATCACTGGATTGAACATGCTGGCATCGATGCGCCTGTGTGCAAACGTACCTTGTCAGCATGCAATTCAAACTGCATTAGGTGGTTATCAGAGCATTAACGAACTTATTTTACCTGGCGGTCGTTTACTTGAGCAGCGCGATGCCTGCTATGACATTTTAACCAGTATCGATGGCGTAAGCTGTGTTAAACCTAAAGGGGCGATGTATATGTTCCCTAAATTAGATGTTAAAAAATTCAATCTAAAAGATGATCAACAGCTTGTGTTTGACCTGCTCAAAAAAGAAAAGATTTTGTTAGTACACGGCACTGCGTTTAACTGGCCTGAGCCAGATCATTTGCGCATTGTTACATTGCCATATGTACAAGATCTCACGGCCGCAATGCAGCGCTTTGGTCAGTTTTTAGAGAATTATCGTCAATAATACTCATCGACAACATGCTTAGGAAAAATCATGAATAAACACGATCCCGCATTATGGCTGACACGTAAAGGTCCTAGCCATATTGCAAGACCGCCAGATCATCGCTCGCTTCACCAACGGGATCGTGCTCGGTTATTTCATAGCGCGGCGTTTAGACGTTTGCAGGCCAAAACACAGGTAGTAGGTATTGGTCAAAGTGACTTTTATCGTACGCGTCTCACTCATTCACTAGAAGTTGCGCAAATTGGCTCAGGCATTATTAGTCAATTAAAAAATCAGTATCCTGATTTTAGTCATTTTGAGTTTTCTGAAACCCTTATTGAAACCCTTGGATTGGCCCATGATATTGGGCATCCGCCTTTTGGCCACGGTGGTGAAATCGCGTTAAATTACATGATGCGCGACCACGGCGGCTTTGAAGGCAATGGCCAAACATTTCGAATTCTTACGCGTTTAGAACCATACACCAAAGACTTTGGTATGAATTTGTCACGTCGCAGCTTATTGGGCACGTTAAAATACCCAGTAACCTTCAGTGAAGTGGTTGGACAATATCCCGACCAACCCACCAGCAGTTTTCGACAATTAAAAGCCCATAATTGGTTACCACCGAAAGCAATTTTTGACGTCGATTCAAATGCGTTAGATTGGGTTCTCGAGCCACTTACTGACAACGATAAGCAGCTAATAAGAACCGCCAAGCAAACAGCAATCAATGGAATTACCAGTATTCACAAGCGAAGCCTCTACAAATCTTTTGATTGTTCAGTGATGGAGCTGGCCGATGATATTGCATACTCAGTTCACGATCTTGAAGACGCTATTGTCATGGGCACAGTCAATTACAATTTGTGGATGCGAGATGTGGTCGCGCCAGTCAAAACATTGAACCCTGATGTGTTAAATATTGATATTGACCAACTTACATTATTTTTATTTAGTGACGAGGCCTACCTGCGAAAAGATGCGATTGGCGAGCTCGTTAATAGTTTCGTTACTTCAATAAAAATCGAGCACAACGCACAATTTGACGAACCACTGTTAGCTTACAACGCCAAACTAAACAGCGAGTATTCACAATTTTTGGACATTCTAAAAGGTTTTGTATTTAAACGCGTAATCCGCAAACCTGAATTTCAAGCGATGGAATACAAAGGGCAGCAAATAGTGATGGAACTATTTGAAGCCTTCACCTCTGATCCATACCGCTTGCTTCCCGAAAATACCAAAGAACGTTGGCGCCTTGCCCAAGATAAAAAAGACGATGTTCAAATGCGCATTATCTGTGATTACATCTCTGGTATGACGGATGAATTTGCAGGCAAGCTTTATCACTCACTATTTACACCAAAGATGTAAATGCCCCTTTGAAAGCCAACGCATTGCGTTAGCTTTCAAACTACCGTTTGACATTAAGCAGTGATAATTATAGATTGAGCGTACACTTGTTAGCTAAAAATATAAAATGTCTCAGTCAACCACACAAAATGTACAGCCTAGTTCTGCCTATGGAACGAAGGAAGAATATCTCAATACACTCACTCACGGTATTGGAGCAGTATTTGGTGTTTTTGCTTCTATTGCGTTCATCGTTAGCTATTTTCAGCATCAAGACTTAATACAACTAACAACTACCATCATATACAGCGCTAGTTTAACGGTGTTAATGCTTGCATCAACGTTATATCATGGCGCAAAAAATCCTAGTAAAAAACAAGCATTCAAGCTCTTTGATCATTGTGCCATTTATCTACTTATCGCTGGCACCTATACGCCATTGATCGTCCATACCATTCCCAGTGTTATCGGATACAGCGTATTAGGCTTAGTATGGCTATGTGCGTTTATTGGTATAGGGATCAAACTTAAATTTGGTAGTCAGTATAAGAAGTTTTCTGTACTTACTTACCTAATCATGGGTTGGCTATCCATGTTTGTAATTTATGAATTAATTCAAGCATTGTCAGTTATCGCATTAGTGTTGTTAGCAGGTGGCGGCTTGATATATTCCTCGGGCGTCTATTTCTATCTTAATCATAAAATCCCCTATAACCACGCAATTTGGCATATTTTTGTGCTATTAGCAGCGATTTGCCACTTCTTATTGATTTATCTTTATATCTAAATCATCAATTTGTTGTATGATGCAAGCTGAAACATTTTGTGGCAAATACTTGCTGTTCATTTACAGTGCCTTGTCGCAAAATAGATTGTGTTTTTATAAGTAAAGTAAATAGTTATGTTACGTCGATTATTATTCTCAAGTTGCCTATTGTTGTCTGTCTTCGCTGCTGAAGCGTTGTCTGGTGACAACAAATCAGAAGATAGCAAAACCAATGTTAATGAATGTTATCAATCGTTGACGCACGCTTATACGTCACTAGATCCCCAAAAAATGACCGATGTTTATAACCCGGATGGTATTTATATTTCAACTGGTGGTTCGATGCCCATCATTCACGGCCATCAAAGTTTATATAAGCTCTATGACAAATACTTTTCTCGTCTTAAAAAACACAATTCTTCATTAGATTTACAATTTCGAGTAACCAACAGAATTGTTGATACCAAAAGCATTCATGATGTTGGCTACTATGTTGTAACCGTCATTCCACCTCAAGAAAGTAAACAACCGCCTAAGCAACACGCTGGAAAATTTACAATCACCTTCGCCTTACAAGAAGATGGACATTGGGGAATTTGGTCTGAAGCGAATTCAAAGTCAAAAATCAAAAATTACATTAAAGCCAAAAAAATCGATGGCTTACATTATGATGAATATTATCCGATTGAAAACTACGTCGCGCAGCGATAGTCAATAAAAGCAACAGTTTATGATATTAGCACTATGCCCATGTGGCAGCGCCGAATCCTACCAAGATTGTTGCCAGCCGTTTCATCTTTCCAACGCATTACCTCAAACGCCTGAACAGCTAATGCGCAGCAGATATTGCGCCTTTGTCAAAAACGATTGTCACTATATCTATGCAACTCATAGTCCCAAAACGCGACAGCATGTATCCATTGCGAGCATTGAACAGTGGAATAGCCAGTGCGATTGGTTAGGTTTAGACGTCATTACTTCTGCCCAATCTAATATTGTTGAATTTGTTGCTTGGTTTAAACAAGATGGTCAATTGCAAAATCATCATGAAATTTCTCGTTTTGAAAATCAATTGATGGATGAAGAGCTCAGTAATCGCTTTGATAAGTCGGAATCTTCTTGCTGGTACTATGTTGACGCAACCTATCCTAAGCAATCAGCAGCCATACCAAAACGCAATGACAATTGCATTTGTCATAGTGGTAAGAAATTTAAAAAGTGTTGTGGTAATTAAGCAACAAATAACTGTGCTTCATAGTCTTTTTGAGCGGCAATAACGTCGTCAAAATTAATAGATGGGTTGGTGTGAATAAACTCTTTTCCAGACAGTCGTGCTTGGACAGTTGGCGATAGATTATCAGTAATGTCATCGGCAAAGCCTTCAATCCTATCGACATCAAAATGCATTACTTCTGGGCGTAAACAATGTTGCAACCTAGCAGAAACTAATCCGTCTTCTCGTGCTAAATTAGCAAGGGAAATTGAATAATCTTGTTGTGTTGATTCACGAGAGATTAATGGTTGTGGTTGAGGAACGCCAAACTTGTCTCGTAAACTTACAGCTTCTTCAGATTCAGGATCATTAATTATTGAGAATTGGTCTTGATCACGAACATCATTGGACAGCATAGACAACAGCAAATCAAATTCGCTTTTATTGCCTTTGCTGACACATCGATTAAGTCGTTGATCGAGCTGTAACTCGCTAACTAATATATTACCTGTTTGCATAACAAACCATCACTTTGAACACTAAGTATGCTATCGGCTAATAATATGAAAACTTTAGCGAAATTTGTAAAAAAATACCTTTACCTTAAGACATTAATTATCTATCATTTGCGCCACTTGATTGGAGGGGTTCCCGAGTGGCCAAAGGGAGCAGACTGTAAATCTGCCGGCTCAGCCTTCGGTGGTTCGAATCCACCTCCCTCCACCATCAAGCTCTTCTTTAGAATCGTCATAAAATAATCTCTTAAGTAGTTCAACAACCCAACAAAATCTAATTGATTGTTTTCGCATTCAAGTCTTTATTTTTGCCCACAGTTTCTTATATGATAGAGAAAATAGAAATAATTCTTTAAGTTATAGGATAAGTCTTTGTCGACGTTACAAAAAATACCCTACAACCAGTTGAAAGTACTGTTAGTCGATCCACAACGCCCTTTCCAAATTATGATGAAAGGCATTTTGACGAATTTCGGCGTTAAACATGTCGACTTTTCTGACAGTGGCGAAGCGGCGCTGCGCTCATGTCGTGCCAAAGACTATCAATTACTCATGGTTGAATATAACTTAGGCAGTAAAAACGGCACTCAATTACTAGAAGAACTACGAGCACTTCGCCTCATTAAGCCAACTGCACTTTTTGTTGTTGTATCAGCTGAAACAGATCGCGCGATTGTTTTAGGTACCATGGAAATGGCACCAGACGACTACATTATAAAACCCTTTTCACAGCGTTTATTAGATAGCAGATTGCAGAAAGCTTGGAATAAACGACAGGCATTATCTACTATCTATCAATGCTTAGATAAACAAGACTTACCTCGCGCTATTCTCGCGTGTCAGACATTAATTAAAGAGAAAAATAGATATAGTGCCGTGATCCTGCAAATGATGACAGGACTAATGTGTGATGTTGGCCAAAACAGCGAAGCGATGAAATACCTTCTGCCATTACTCAAAGAACGCGATCTTCCTTGGGCGAACTTAAACCTAGCCCGCGCTAAATTGGGGTTAGAAGAGTTCGCTGATGCAGAAAAAATCCTTAAGGCGTTAATTAAGTCCCAATCAACGAATGTAGAAGCCATAGATTTACTTGCTAAAGTTCAGCTTGCAAATCAACAAAAAGAAGCCGCGAGAACTACACTAGAGCGAAGTGTTGAGTTATCACCTTATTCAATGAAGCGTCATCAGTTTATGGTGGAAGTGGCCAAAGCGAATGAAGATCATGGATTAGTGAAAGACAGTTACGGTCAGTTGCTTAATTTATCTCGTCGCTCGGTACATGCTGGCACCAATCATTTATTTAACTACACCCGAAGTATCATAGAAAACGTTGCTCATTGCGAAGAGCCAAAAGAAATTTACAAGTTACAAAACGAACTAACCTCAACACTACATCGCGCTAAAGCAGAAGAAGGCCGTGGTTTAGACTTTGCGTTTAGCGCTCTTGAAGGGGTTATACAGGCGCAATTGCAATCAGCTAAAGGCGAGAGTTTAATCTCAAAGAAAACCTTAATGGAAGCCATTTATCAGTTTTGTAGCGAAGATGATGAATGGGATCTACCTGACGAATTGGCACCAGATGCCTGTATTACACTCATTAATTTAAATGATTTTGAATTAGCCTCAGTGTTTGCCAAACAATTAGACGAAAACAGCGATATTGCGCAAGACTTACATGCCCGCCTCAATGACGACAGTGTGACAATGGCCAAAGCTGAATTTAGTAAGATTACGCGCCAAGGTATCGAAGCCTATAGTGGCGACGACGGACTCGAAGCGCTTCAATTGTTTAAACAAGCCCTCAAACTTTCACCAGTTAATTCAGGTGCCGTACTCAATGTTGCGCAAGCACAGATCAAACTGATGCAAGATAAACGAAAATACGTGAAACTGCTATCCGCAGAGTGCAAGGAGTCATTTAGGGTACTCGGTGGTATGAAGTTGTCAAAATCACACCAAAAGCGTTACAACAAGTTGCATCAAGAATATGAAACATTGATCAAAAAATAGCTGCCAAATTCATTAGATTCTATAAATAGTCGACATACCTTGGAGATTAAACATGCCTAGACATTGGGTCAATCAAGCCATTGCTAAAATAGATGCTGACTTTCAGCGCAGCGCAGATACCCACTTACTGCAAGTGCCAACGCCACAATTTCCAACTATTTCCCTATATTTCAAAGATGAATCTACGCACCCTACAGGTAGCTTAAAACATAGGTTAGCGCGTTCATTATTTTTGTATGGCCTATGTAACGGTTGGATTAAAGAACACACCACAATCATTGAAGCTTCTTCTGGCAGCACCGCCGTGTCAGAAGCCTATTTTGCGAGGTTACTTGGACTACCATTCATTGCTGTAATGCCACGTTCAACCTCAGTCGAAAAATTAATCAAATTGAATTTTATGGCGGCCAATGCCATTTGATTGATAATCCAGCAAAAATTCATGAAGCCTCCATTGGTCTTGCAAAAGAAACCAATGGTCACTTTATGGATCAATTTAAATATGCAGAGCGCGCAACCGATTGGCGCGGCAATAACAATATTGCCGAAAGTGTTTTTGCTCAATTAGAAAAAGAGCCTTTCCCAGAACCACATGCCGTCGTTGTTGGCGGTGGTACGGGCGGTACAAGTGCCACTATAGGCCGGTATATTCGATATAACCAACTCAACACGCAACTACACGTTGTCGATCCAGAAAATTCAGTGTTCTTTGATTATTATCATCAACGTGATGTGTCATTACAAAGCGCTAAGGGTTCTCGTATCGAAGGGATTGGACGACCTCGCGTTGAAGATTCATTTAATCCAGATGTCATCGATTCAATGCAGAAAGTTCCTGACAGCGCCTCAATAGCGAGTATGTTATTTTTAGAAAAATTACTAGGTCGACGCTGCGGTGGTTCAACCGGCACTAACTTTTACGGTGTGATTACGTTAATGCGTGAAATGATTGAACAACGTCAAAGTGGCGCGATTGTCACGCTTATTTGCGACGATGGTAATCGATATACAAATACTTATTACAGCAAACAATGGCGTGATGAAAACGCCATTGATGTTGCTCCCTACCTCGCCCAAATTGAAACATTTTGGGACACAGGTCAATGGACCCAAGTAAATTAAGCGTTTACTGAATAGCCAAATATTTATGAGTTTGAATTGATAGCCACCAGTTGCGTTCGATACACGTATCAATGGCTAGTTGTGTGGCGCGAGCTTGTTGGCTAATAGGCTGTAAATACACTTTTTTACTAGCTACTTGGTCGGCTGTAAGTCGTGCTAACAATGCATCAAGCTCTTCAATATGGCGACTCATCGCAACAGGGTGTTTGATCTCATTAGCGCGCACTAGTGCGCTATCTAAGATTTCATACCCCCCTTTCATTGCTACTTTAGGCGACACAGTGACATGTGTTTTATCACTCACCTTCACTTCAAAAGTACCAGAGGTTTCAATTTGAATACTAAAGCCATTAACCTCTAATGCGGCACAAAAATCCTTAAGATCATATAAACATGGTTCACCACCACTAATCACAATATGACGTGCTTGATAGGTAAGTAAATGAGCGACCATTTCTTCAATATCGGTGTAACACCAGCTTTCGCCATCGCCACCTTTAGCAACGACTTCATCAAAAGATGTTTGATGGGCTTCATCAAGATACCAGCTGTGCTTTGTATCACACCAAGCGCAACCAACGGGGCAACCTTGTAAACGAACAAATATTGACGGCGCGCCGGTGAAAGACCCTTCGCCTTGAATTGATTCAAAAATTTCGTTTAGTGGTAGCTGGCTCATTCTTATTTACTTAAAGTTCGGTATACTGGGCGCGTATTATACGTATAACCACAGTGGACTAGCAACAATGAAAGAAAAAGTCGTCGTCATCTATTCTGGCGGTATGGATTCATTTACCGTACTACACAAAGCGATTGAAGAAGGAAAAGATGTTTATCCCCTTACTTTTAATTATGGCCAACGCCATAGCAAAGAAATTGAATATGCAGCCAATGTGTGTAAATCCTTAAATGTGCCGCATAAGGTTGTTGATATCTCGGCAATAAATCAATTAATGGCGGGAAACTCATTAACTGATGATATTGATATTCCTGAAGGTCATTACGAAGAAGAGAGCATGAAATCGACCATGGTGCCAAATCGCAACATGGTGCTGTTATCTATGGCCATTGCGTATGCTGTATCTTTAGATGCACGAGCTGTGTATTACGGCGCTCATAGCGGTGATCATGCCATCTACCCAGATTGTCGCCCTGAGTTCGTCGAAAAAATGAATGACGTTTCTCAAATTGCTAATTACGATCCAGTCGATATCGTTTCACCGTACATCAAGGTTGATAAAATTGGCATTCTTACCGATGGTATACGCATGGGACTTGATTATGGACAAACATGGACGTGTTATAACGGTCGTGAACACGCGTGTGGGCAGTGTGGCTCATGCCAAGAGCGTTTAGAAGCCTTCGAAAAAAACGGCATTCAAGATCCATTAAGCTACGAGTAAGTATCTTCTTTCTTCATACCCTATTAGTTTGAATAATGGGGTATTAACTAACGCTTCAAATTAAAGGACTAATCAATGTTAAAGCTTGTCACCACAACGCTATTATTTTTATCTCTATCAAGTTATGCCAGTGATAACGACATATTGACTGTTGACCGTACCGTTTCAAAAAATATTCAGCTATCTTTTCCAAATGAGAAAAATATCAAGCCTAAAGAAAGTGAGTTTAAAGTCCTTAACTATGTGCTTATGAGTAATGAGACAGGTGAACGTTGGAGTGTCATCACCATTGAAAACACTGCCAGTGGTAATCGTAGCCTAGAGCATAACCACATTATGGGGTTATTTGCTGATGGTAGCAGATTTGTTCCACAAGAGAATAAACTGCAATTTGAAGGTGGCGAAATTCAATCAATTACCGTCTCATTTGGAGAATACAAATTTCCAATTCTTGCGATATACACGAGTTTAGACGGCCAATAAGACAGTTTAAACTTTGCGTTATTAGTAATGAGATCAATAACTAATACGCTTTTAGTTTGATATTACTTAAAAACTTCAATATATTTACTTATCCGATAAGTGTTAACGTCTTACTATTAGTGAAGTTGATGTACTATGAAGTTTTCTAGTTTTATTGTCGCCGTTATTCCCTTTATGCTGTCTTGTTCAAACACACAAGCAGCTAACCTAAATTCAGCAATAACCTGGTTTGAGTTTGATTCCCCGCCCTACTATATCGTTAAAGGTACCTTGAAAAATCAAGGTCTTGCTCAAATTTTTAGAAGAGAGCTCGAAACTCTTTTACCCCATTACAATCATCAAGTTCGCCAAGGAAACTTCGTCAGAGGGCTGGGTGAAATTGAAAAAAGAGACAATGTTTGTGCCACATCACTGCTAAAAACAAAAGCATATGAAAAGTTTGCCTATTTCTCTGAGCCATGGATTATGGTCATGGCTAATGGACTTAACGTGCGTACTAATGATCTTAATCAATATAAAGCCTTTATCTCAGATGGCACGCTTGACTTACACGCCCTACTCACCCAATCAGACTTTGTTTTAGGCAAGCTAAACGCACGCCCTTACGGTGTGACTATTGATAAAATTATCAATGATTTTGAAGACAATAGTCGTTTATTCAATTTAACTGGCTCAAGTAAAATGCATGACTTATTGCACCTATTCACCAAACGCAAACAAGTTGATGGTGTGCTCGGTTATGCGGCAGAAATTCAATACTATGCTAACGAATATCAAATGGCAGCGGACGCAATCACCTACTTGCCCTGTCTCTTATACACATCTCCGAGCCCACGAGACTAGGCATGATCTCGTA
>CAJXRU010000109.1 GCA_913060565.1 uncultured Gammaproteobacteria bacterium
GTTGCAAATGCAATTGGTCCATTGGCTGCTGTTGTATCTATCGTTGAAAACGGTGGTGAAATCGCTAAGAAATCGACACTTGTTTGGTGGATCCTTCCTCTTGGTGGTATCGGTATCGTTGCTGGTCTTGCGATTTTCGGACGCCGTGTAATGGCAACAATCGGTCAAGGCATCACGCATTTAACACCAAGCCGTGGTTTTGCTGCTGAGCTAGCTGCTGCAACAACCGTTGTACTCGCTTCTTCAACAGGTTTACCTATCTCTACCACACAAACACTTGTTGGTGCTGTGCTAGGTGTAGGTATGGCACGTGGTATCGCAGCCTTGAATATGGGTGTTATCCGTAACATCGTTATTTCATGGGTTGTTACCTTACCTGCGGGTGCTGGACTATCTATCTGTATCTTCTACATGCTAAAAGGTATCTTCGCTGGATAATCAGTAAATAGTAGATACTAAAAAGCCCCGTTGATAACTCAACGGGGCCTTTTTTATTACGCAAATTCAATTACGCGCGCAATGCTTTCTCTCCACGAGAAATACCAATAACACCGGAGCGAACCACTTCAATAATTTCTGATGTTTGCTCGACCTGTTTTACAAAGGCATCGAGTTTATTGCCATCGCCAAATAAGCGAACGGTATACATCTTCGGTGTTGCATCGATAATTTTTGCATTAAATATATCAACCAACCGACATACTTCATCACGTTTTGAGCCAATACAAGCCACTTTTACTAACGAAATCTCTTGTTCGATGTAATCGCTTGCAGTGAGCTCGGAAACACGTAACACATTAATGAGTTTGTTTAGTTGCTTCATGATTTGTTCAATCACCCGTGGCTCACCACGCGTAACAAGTGTCATACGCGATAATGACGAATCTTGAGTAGCAGCAACGGTTAATGATTCAATATTATAACCACGTTGCGAAAACAGACCGACAATACGTGACGTTGCACCAGATTCATTTTCAATAATTAATGAGATAACTGTTCTAGACATTAGGTGCGCTCCGTCTTACTTAAATACATTTCGTTCATGGCGCCGTATTTAACCAACATTGGGTACACGTGCTCTAATTCATCAACAGCAATATCCATGACAACTAATTTATCTTTAAGGGAGAAACAGCGCTCTAACGCGCCTTCAAGCTCTGCCGGTTTATCCACTTTAATACCAACATGACCGTAAGCTTCTGCTAATTTGACAAAATCAGGCACTGAATCCCAATAAGAATGTGAGTGACGCCCTTTGTACACCATGTCTTGCCATTGCTTAACCATACCTAACGCATGATTATTAAGAATAATAATCTTAATAGGTAAGTCATATTGCAAACACGTTGATAGTTCTTGAATATTCATTTGAATACTGCCATCACCAGTAATACAAACAACGGTGCTGTCAGGAAATTCCATTTGAACCCCCATAGCTGCTGGTAAGCCAAAGCCCATCGTTCCAAGACCGCCTGAGTTTATCCAACGTCCCGGTTTATCAAATGGGTAATACAATGCTGCAAACATTTGGTGTTGACCAACGTCAGAACAAACATAGGCATCACCATTGGTTGCTTTGTACATTGCTTCAACAACTTGCTGCGGCTTTAGTGACTCTTCACTTGTTTCATAACCAAGGCACTTTTTATCACGCCATTCGTTAATCTGTTTCCACCAAGTCTCAATATCTGCTTTATTGTTCTGAAGATTTTCATCGTTAATCATTTCAAGCATGGCTGTTAAAACATTATGGGCATAACCAACAATAGGAATATCCGCATTAACTGTCTTCGAAATCGACGTTGGGTCGATATCAATGTGAATAATCGTGGAATTTGGACAGTATTTTTCCAAATTATTCGTTGTACGATCATCAAAACGTACACCAATGGCAAAAATGACATCACTAAAATGCATCGACTTATTGGCTTCTAACGTACCGTGCATGCCAAGCATGCCAACAAACTGCTCATCGGTGCCAGGGAATACGCCCAACCCCATCAAGGTATTTGTTACTGGACAGCCAATATGCGTCGCCAATTGCTTGATAAGAGCAGGCGTATCGTTCCAAACTGCACCGCCACCGGCATAAATAATTGGACGCTTTGCTTCAATCAGCGTTTTAAGTGCCTTACGAATTTGTTTCTTGTGCCCTTGCTGCGTCGGATTATATGAACGCAAGGATACCGATGTTGGATATTCGTACGGAAACTTCAATGCCGGGTTCATAATATCTTTAGGGATATCAACGACAACAGGTCCAGGTCTGCCGGTCGAAGCAATGTAATAGGCCTTTTTGATAATCGTTGGTAAATCTTCAACGTTTTTACATAAAAAGCTATGTTTCACAACAGGTCGTGATACGCCAATCATATCGGTTTCTTGGAATGCATCTTCGCCGATCATCGTTGTTGGAACTTGACCAGAAATGAGGACCATCGGAATTGAATCCATGTATGCAGTAGCAATACCCGTAATACAGTTAGTCGCACCAGGTCCTGATGTCACCAGTACGGTACCGACCTCACCAGTTGCTCGCGAATAGCCATCTGCCATATGCACGGCTGCTTGCTCATGTCTCACTAAAACGTGCTCAATGCTCGACTGCTGAAACAATGCATCATAAATATCTAATACAGAACCACCGGGATAGCCGTAAATACGCTCAACACCTTGATCCTGCAAGGAGCGGATCACCATTTCGGCGCCGGACAACATCTCCATAACAAACTCCAACTCACAAAAAATTAATTAAAAAAAGGACGGTTTATCAATAGACCTAAAAAGTAAGCCAAATGATCTTCACAAACACATTACATTGATGAAATAACCGTTACCTGATATTAACCATTATTTTTCACTTACCGCAATAGCAATTTCGGCTATTTCACAAAAAAAGGTGCGTTTATGACTGTTTAAGTAACTTTATGTAGCAAAACTGCATTAATCACTCAATTTAAGACTGAATAAATATAAGCTATTCTGAAAACAAACTTGGCAACAATAAACAACACATCACCCCAACAAGTACCCGCTCCAAACCATTGAATTTAATATTCAAAATTAAATTAAAATTCTTTGTAAACTTAAGAAAACGAATGCTTGTCTATACCAGTTTATGATTGCATAGAAATTAAACATTATAATATTTAGTTAATTGATATCATTTAGATAAATATTGAGTATAAAAGTGCTAAAATATTAGTTTTGGTACGAACATTAGGACAAAGCATGGAAAAAGATATTTTAATTGCTATTCACCAATTACTTTCTGAAAGTAGAAAACCAACAGTAGCAACGGTTAAAAGTAAATTAGCAACATCGGTTTCTATACCAGTCATCATTAATGTATTACAAAAAACAACGAACATGAATGTGGAAGATATTGAAAAACTTCTTCCCGATGTTAATTTGCCGTCGATGAAAAATACGACAAAGAACAATGGGCAAACAACAGACCTCGCTGATGAAGTAGCAGCGCTTAAACAAGCGTTAATACATACGCAACAGGAGCTAAATGACCTCAAGCAATGGGTGTACACTCAATTACCGAAGGATAAATCGTCATGATCCTAACTAGATTAGTATTTGAGTGCTTTGAAGATACGACGTTAACAGCCGTTGAACGTGCCATTTCAAGTTTAATTACTGAGCTAAAATATAATGGCCAAATTATCGGTAATGAATTTCCTTGCCTATTAAAAGACGGACAATTTGTCACTCAAGCACTGTGCCCTACCGAAGATGCTTTAGCGCATTACAACAATAATAGCGCCGTTAGTCGTGCGTTGACGGCACTGAACGAGGCAGGTGTATTAAAGCCTAAAATAGATATTTTGGGGCAAGAGCTTCACTCAGATATGTCAGATCCAGAACACAATCCTTCATGGCAAATCTTGTATACCAGTTATGTGCAAACGTGTTCACCACTTCGCTGTGGTGAGCACTTTGCGCCTATTCCATTGTATCGACAACCAAAACTCGCCAATGGCTGTTACAAGCAGTTAATTAATTGGCAACAGGATTGGCAAGCATGTGATCAGCTCCAAATGAATGGTCGTAGTGCAGAATTTGCAGCTGTCGCAGAAATCGGCGAGCATGATAGTTCACTAGCCATGCGTGGCCGTGCACTAGCAAATACACTGGAGAAAAATAGCGGTATTGCTACCTATTATTATTTATACCGTGTTGGTGGCGAGAACAAGTCAAGTGAACAACAACGCCGCTGTCCTAGCTGCAACGGCGATTGGGCATTATCCGAACCCATTCATCAAGTATTCGATTTTAAATGCGATGATTGCCGCCTGGTATCGAATCTATCGTGGGATTATAACTAAACTTACTTTTGACGCCCTAATAAGCTGCGCATAACTTCAGTTAAGCGCGGCATTAGTCCCGCTTTTATTTCTGTTGGGGCTTGATAAGCAAGTTCTTCGTCGGGTAATGCAAGTGGCTCTAGAGCCAATAAGAATTCCGTTAGTGAAGGCGCTATCGGCTCACGCTTATCATCACCTGGAATTTCCAAGACCACAGCACCTGTGTCATTATCAACACAAATCATCTGTTCGCCATTGACTAAACTCCCGACGAATAACGTATGTGATTGCTTGAGTTTTCGCTGCATTAATATATGCCCAATAATATTTTCGCCTAAACGCTTAATATCATCTCGATTCCAACATTGGATCAGTTCACATTGCTTTGCATCGAGTTTTGCAAATAGACTAGCGCCGAAATATGTACCGTAAAAATCTTTCACAGATTGGTGTAATTCTAACGCTAACGCTGATTCTATATCTGAAAAATCAAACATTGGCGATTGCGTTGCTTGCTGCCAAGTAATTTTTTCATCATTACTCACTTCGCCAGTTTCGCAAGGTGAGCGCCAACTCTCATCAAAGCTAACTTGTGGTAACTTTCCCGTTTCATTTTCACAGGCTTTGCTATAATCCCGTGCAAATTGCGCTAATGCTTGTGCAGTATCACTCATTTAATTCTCTAATCAATATTTGGAAAACGTTTATGACTGAGCCATCATCTCAATATGATAATGCCCCAGAACTTCAATCTCTTAGCCTAGGCAAAGAGACGCAATATGATAACAGCTTCGATGCAAAACTGTTACAAGGCGTACCACGATCTTTGAATCGCGACGGATTAGCGCTTGGCGACCCCTTACCCTTTCATGGTGTCGACATTTGGACTGGCTATGAATTGTCTTGGCTCAATAGTAAAGGGAAGCCCGTCGTAGCGATGGCTAGCTTTTCATTTAGCTTTGACAGCGTAAATCTTGTCGAATCTAAGTCATTTAAACTCTACCTCAATAGCTTTAATCAACAACGATTTGCGAGCGAGCATGAAGTGCTAGTCCAATTAGAAAAGGACTTGGAAAATTGCGCACAAGGCTCTGCTAATGTGGAGTTGATATTGGCAAAAGATTTTGCAACACAACAAATTGTTGCGGCTCGTGGCGACTGTATTGACGAGTTAGATATTGAAATTAATGATTTTGAATTTTCAAGAGATTACCTAAAAGGCGCAGCGTCAGGTGAACATGTGTCTCAGCTAATTCATTCAAATTTACTAAAATCAAACTGTTTAATCACTAACCAACCAGATTGGGGAACCGTTGAGATAAATTATACCGGTCCAGAAATCGATCACGAATCTTTGCTTCGTTACTTAATTTCATTTAGACAACACAATGAATTTCATGAGCAGTGCGTTGAGCGTATTTTTAGTGATTTAATGGCATTATGTCACTGTGAAAAATTAACGGTTTATGCCCGTTACACCCGTCGTGGTGGACTTGATATCAACCCATTTCGTAGTAATTTCGAATCAGCACCCGCTAATATTCGTCAAGCCAGACAATAAGGCAATAAAAAACGGCGCATTAAGCGCCGTTGATCATGACAAGCTTGAACAATTTATGCAAAAGTAGCTCTTGCTGCTGCTAACTCATCATTAAACGTATCGCTCGATAAGTCTTTCATGCTGTCAATTAAACCTTTTTCAACATAAGGTGCTACCGCATCGCCACAATCAGAAAGATTAGCTTCGTTTGCTTGGCACAACACAGCAAGGCGCACAAAGTCTAAGTAGCTAATTTCATCTGTTTGGTAGTCATTACTTGCGTAATAACGCACTGACTCAGCCATATCATCGCTAAAGTTCCACGCTTTAACAATCGACAAACCAATATGGTTATGTAAATCAGAAATAGCACGCTCTAAGAATTCTGGCTCAGCAAATACATCAGGATAACCATCAGCTTCGGTTAAAATTGGTAAGGTACCAATATTATGTAACAGCGCAGCTAAAGATAAGGTATCAATTTGCAATGAAGTATGTTTATTTTCTTCTTTATGCACTGCAAATAGTGCCATGGCATAAGCGGCAACTTCTGTTGAGCGTTTCCATGTTTTAGCAAGATACGTAGCAATAAGCTCATTGTTAGAAACAAATAGTTGCTCCATCGCCAGCGCCATAACAATATTTTTAATTTGACGCATGCCGATTCGAGTCACTGCTGCTTGCAAATTTTCAACACGCACAGCACGGCTATAATGTGCCGTATTAGCAATGCGGATTAATCGTGCAGACAATGCTGCATCTTGTGCGATAATCGCCGCAATATCATTTAGATTTGTATCTGGATCAGCAACAGCCTCTCTCACTTTCATGGCAATCTTTGGGAGAGTGGGTAGAACTAAGGCATCGCTTTTTAGTTTTTCAATTAATATGGTTCGTAATGCATTGGCAGTAGACATAAATCTTCGGTTCCATTTCCAATTTTATAAAAATACTGCATTAATTTCATAAAGTAAGAGGCAGTGTTACAGCTCGAATATAGTAGCTTTAATAATATATACTCCTAATTTAAAACAAATGCTACGTATTTTTGCGTATTAAGGTAAATCACCATATGAATCAAATAATCACTAATAATCTTCAGCAAATTGTCGGTTTAGGCAACCCTGAAAGTAAAATTTGTTTTCATTTACCCAATGCACCAATTGTCGGCGAATTAGGCTATAAAATAGATGATTTAGTAGCGATTAACGGAAATCATTGGCGAAAGATATTTGTCATTATTGCCAAGTTATGTAGCCATAACATCGATTGGAAGATTTTTCGTAACGAACAGCTCATTAATGAGGTTTACATTAGTTTTGAAAATAAACTAAATGAGTATGCTACTTGGCAGTATATTTGTGGAAAAAATCATAGCCAGTCATTTGAACTTTGTGAAGACAATCAATCGTGGCAGACGGTTAATGACGAATATGATGTAAAATTTCATCAAACCATGACAGGGCAACAAATACTTTTGACACCCTACCTTGATTATCGCCAGTTCCCTAACGCATTAATTACAGAAGTAAAAAGTTACTTATCAGATTCTTGAACGAGTACCTCTTCTGATAATTGAGCTTCCTGTTCTTCCAACTTTGCACGTTCAGCTTTGCTGACGTACTTAGGCTTATTATTAAACGTAAGTTTAGCGTTTTTCTTCTTTTGCTTTTTCTTAAGAATGGTCTTTATTTTCTTTTTACGGTTCATGACACAGCATCAATAGGGATATGACCGCTAAGTTTAACTGATGTCAGCCGCTATGACAAAAAAAGCCGCTGTCAATGAAGACAGCGGCTTAATAAACCTCAACGTTGAAGTCGGCTAACTATCGCCTTTAAACTGCCCTGCTTTTGCCAGTGCACACGCTTCAACGGATAAGATGTCTGCATACCCTTGAGAGCTTTCAGGGTTTAAGCCATCACTTGCTTCCATCGAGCTATCTTCCTCGTTATACAAAGAAGCATCAATATTCCCCATCGATAAGAAGAAGACATTGCCTTTGTATAAACCGAGCTTCACGCTACCAGTGGCACTAGCTGTTAATACGTTAACGCCTTCAACGGCAGCTTTCGTCGCGATGTCAAAGCCACGGCCGTCGTAGAACTGATCGCTAATCGTTTTACTTAAGCTGTCATATAACGCTGTAGCACGACGATCTAACGTTGCTTGTAAAATGTTTTGCAGACCCTGACTCAACAATTCCATGCCTGGCGCTTCATAAACACCACGACTCTTTGTACCAATGATTCTATTTTCTAACGCATTTGACATACCAATACCATTACGACCACCGACTGTATTGGCTAGCGTCATCATATCAAAAGGATTTAATGTCTCACCATTAAAGGCTACCGCGTCACCAGCAACGTAATCAATAGTCACTTCTTCAATAGCGTCTGGCGCGTCTTGCGGCCAAACCCCCATGGTCGGCTCAACAATCAGCATCGACGTTTCAAGGCTTTCCAGATCTTCTGCTTCGTGGGATAAACCAGCTAAGTTCGCATCGGTTGAGTATTTCTTTTTCATACCGATTACAGCAGGAATATCAAACTGAGCCAAGTAATCAGCCATTTCGCTACGGCCAGGGAATTGTTCAAGCAAGTCCGCGTCACGCCACGGTGCATAAACTTCCATTTCAGGGGCTAAAGAACGGGTATAACGTTCGAAACGCATTTGGTCATTACCACGACCTGTAGCACCGTGAGCAAGAATATTTACATCACGTGCCTTCATCGCTTTAACTAAGCCTTGCACTGTTACCGCACGCGCAATACCTGTTGTATTCCAATAACCGCCATCGTAGGTCGCATTTGCTTTGATTGCTGCAAAACAGGCCTCTGCCATTTCAGTTTTTAAATCAACAAGTACTGTTTCAGCGCCACAGGGCTCCATTTTACGAATTACGTTTTTAATATCGTCTTCATCTGGCTGCGCCAAGTCTGCCGAAAAGCAGATGACGTTAATGTCTTCTTTCATTAAACGCTTAGTCACGGTTTTGCTGTCTAAACCACCTGATACACAAACACCAACCGTTTTACCTTTTAAATTCGATAGTTTCATTTCTTTCTCACAAATTTGACGAATTATTCAATCCGCTTTTAATCGACATTAGAGTAGCTCACTAATAACTAAGCCTTATTGCATCTAAATATAATCCAAGCGATTAGTTCACACAAGAACAAAATGAATATTTATGTTGATTTTTTGCATTTTTATTTTACTGGTGATTTTATTCCAGTTAACGATAAATTGATTTACATCAATTTCACCTCAAACTAAGCGACACATACGTTGTGCAACCATTAAGCCATCACTAAACTATGCCACCAAAATTTCAATAAGGTTTATTTTAGTGTCCTTTGTTCCTGAATTATTATGCCCAGCGGGTAGCTTGAAAAACATGCGTTATGCATTTGCTTACGGCGCAGATGCCGTTTACGCTGGTCAGCCACGCTACAGCTTGCGAGTTCGAAACAATGAATTCAATTTAGAAAATTTAGCGGTCGGCATCAAAGAGGCCCATGATTTGGGGAAAAAGTTTTATGTCGTAAGTAATATTGCGCCTCACAATAGTAAGCTAAAAACCTACATCCGCGATTTAAAACCTGTGGTTGAGTTAAAGCCAGATGCTTTAATCATGTCAGATCCGGGCCTTATCATGTTAGTAAGAGAGGCTTTTCCCGATTTACCCATTCATTTATCCGTCCAAGCGAACGCCGTAAACTGGGCCACGGTAAAGTTCTGGGGCACGCAAGGCATTGAGCGAGTGATCCTATCTCGCGAGTTATCTGTTGACGAAATTAAAGAGATCCGTGAAGCGGTGCCAAAAATGGAACTTGAAGTATTTGTTCATGGTGCATTATGTATGGCTTATTCTGGCCGTTGTTTGCTATCTGGCTACATTAATAAACGAGATCCAAATCAGGGAACCTGTACCAATGCTTGTCGTTGGAAGTATGGCGTTCATGACGCCAAAGAAAATGAAACCGGTGACGTAATAGCGTCAGAACCAGCACAACTAGCAGAGCCAATTGTCGTTGAACCGACATTAGGCGAAGGTAATACCACAAACGATATCTACTTATTACAAGAGCCAAATCGTCCTGGTGAATATATGCCAGCATTTGAAGATGAACATGGCACTTACATCATGAATTCAAAAGATCTACGTGCCGTTGAAATGGTCGAGCCGTTGACTAAAATGGGAGTTCATTCGTTAAAAATAGAAGGACGCACTAAATCATTTTATTACTGTGCTAGAACAGCGCAAGTGTATCGCCGTGCGATTGACGACGCCGCAGCAGGAAAACCCTACGATCCAGCACTTAGTTCATCACTCGATCATCTTGCCCATCGCGGATATACCGAAGGATTTTTACGTCGTCATACACACGATAAATACCAAAATTATGATTATGGTCATTCAGTGTCTGACAGTGCCCAATTCGTTGGTGAGGTATTAGGCCGCGATGACAACGGTCACGCTATTGTCGATGTTAAAAATAAATTTATGGTGGGTGATACCTTAGAATTAATGACACCTCAAGGAAATGTCATTTTCGAACTCAATGAGATGCGCAACAAAAAAGGTGAACTAGCGGACGTTGCACCTGGCTCAGGCCATATCGTTTCAATTCCCGTCGCAAATGATATTGACTTAACATTCGCCTTAATTATGCGTTATTTACCGCAAGATACGTCTACGCGAGGCTAGCCGATGGCTTTAAAGATCCTCAGCAATTGCATCAACTGTGATATGTGTGAACCAGAATGTCCAAACCAAGCTATTAGCTACGGCGAGGTCATTTATGAAATAGACCCTGCGCTATGTACGGAATGCGTTGGCCATTACGACAAACCGACATGTATCGCAGTTTGTCCAATTGATTGTATTGAGGTTGATCCACAACATGCTGAATCACAAGATTCACTTTATGACAAATATGTGACAATACACCATGGTGATCTCCTGTAAATAACTCGCTAAAATTTGAGATTTCATCGCTTAAAGTGCTGATATTTTGAATGATGTTTACTTTTTGAAATATTGCGCTAGAATCAATGTGCTTGTTATTTAGGCAGTTCATCGAAATAGCCATCAGTACTAACGAAAATAAACGATTGTCATTGGTATGAAATAGCGAGTTTGGATAGTGCAGCGGTTGCCTATCCGAATCAAAATAAGAAAATGGAGAATAGCTATTATGGCTACAACGACAGGTCGCGTTAAATGGTTTAATGAAAAGAAAGGCTTCGGTTTCATCGAACGCTCAGGCGGCTCAGATGTATTTGTTCACTTTAGAGCAATTCAAGGCGACGGATTTAAAACCCTTGCCGACGGTCAAGAAGTACAGTTTGAAGTTGAAGACGGACCTAAAGGCCCACAAGCACTTAACGTCAATGCGCTGTAGAAGATTCAGGTTTTAACTAACCTTTATGACTAGGCTACCTTAAGGTGGCCTTATTTTTGTCAAAAATTAAGTGCATCAACTTATCCAATTACGCTTTATTAGGTTGACATTTTCCACCAAAAACCTACAATTTAGCGCTTTTTGCTGGCTTATTCGCCCGCATTTATCAATAACGTATTTCGACATACTTAATTGGTATTACCATCACCTTAATAAAAGATACTAACCATGCTCAAGCTACACATTAATAAAGTAGTTAGCCTAAAGGCTGACATACTCTCGGGCCTAACAGTTGCCCTTGCCCTTGTGCCAGAAGCCGTTGCCTTTGCCTTTGTGGCAAATGTCGACCCTATCGTTGGTCTTTATGCTGCCTTTATGGTGGGCTTAATCACTGCAATTTTTGGCGGACGTCCAGGTATGATATCTGGCGCAACAGGCGCCATGGCTGTTGTAATGGTTTCGTTAGTGCTTGAACACAGCGTGCAATACCTCTTTGCCGCCGTCTTGCTCACCGGTATTCTACAAATCCTATTTGGTGTGTTTAAGCTCGGCAAGTTCATTCGAATGGTGCCACACCCTGTTATGTTGGGTTTTGTGAACGGCCTAGCGATTGTTATTTTCCTTGCCCAATTAGGCCAATTTAAAGTAGCAGACGAAAATGGTGTTATGCAATGGATGCAAGGTGAGATGCTTTACACCATGCTAGGGCTTATCGCGTTAACGATGGCGATTATCCACTTTTTACCTAAATTGACGTCTGCTGTGCCTTCTGCACTTGTTGCAATTGTTGTTGTATCGTTGGCGGTTGTTGGATTAGACATTGAAACAAAAGTTGTTGGTGATGTTGCTTCTATCGCGGGTGAACTGCCTAGCTTTATGATCCCAGATGTACCTTTTACATGGGAAACATTAGTCATTATTTTCCCATATTCTCTCATTCTAGCGGCTATTGGCCTGATTGAGTCATTACTAACACTGACGCTTATTGACGAGTTAACGCAAACGCGTGGTCAAAGTAATAAAGAATGTGTCGCGCAAGGACTTGCAAATACAACCAACGGATTCTTCGGTGGCATGGGTGGTTGTGCGATGATCGGTCAATCGATGATCAACGTGAACTCAGGTGGTCGAGGCCGTGCTTCGGGTATCACAGCCGCATTAGCGTTACTTGGTTTTATCTTGTTTGCTTCTGGCTTAATCGAACAAATTCCTTTAGCGGCATTAACCGGCGTGATGTTTATCGTTGTTATTGCAACCTTTGAATGGTCTAGCTTCCGCGCACTTAAAAAGATCCCTAAATCTGACGCATTTATCTTGATTTTAGTATCAGGTGTAACAGTTGCCACTGATCTTGCCATTGCAGTCATCGTCGGTGTTATTGTTTCGGCACTGGTATTTGCTTGGGAACATGCTAAACACGTTATCGTTAAACGCTCAACAGATGAAAATGGTTCAACAGTTTATGAAGTTGAAGGCCCGCTATTCTTTGGCGCAATCAGTAATTTCAAGTCACAATTTCAGGTGAATGATGATGCTGGCGATGTCATTATCGATTTCCAGAACTCTCGTGTTTATGATCATTCTGGTATTGAAGCTATCGATGGGCTGGCCGAGCGCTATACACAGGCAGGAAAAAAGCTACATTTACGTCACCTTAGCCCTGAATGTAAAGAGCTATTTTCTAAAGCAAGTGATTGTGTAGAACTCAATGTTATGGAAGATCCTAACTACCATATCGCTAGCGATAAGTTATCGTAGTTAAAAATACGTAAACAAAGCCAGCTTAATTGCTGGCTTTTTTATGATAATGACCATGATAGATAATCAATTAAAAAAAGAACTACTCGACGTTGTAACGCAGTGTTATTCCATCGCAGAACACGTATTAGCGCGCCGCTTTCCACGACCGGATGTATTGTTTAATCAACGGGGAAAAATAGCGGGATGTGCATTACTGCAAAAGAACACGATCAAGTTTCATCCTAAGATTTATGAGCAAAACAAAGCGCACTTTCTCACCCACGTGGTGCCTCATGAAATCGCGCACCTGCTCGTATGGCAGCTCTTTGGTAAAACACCGCCACATGGCCGTGAATGGCAACACATTATGGTTAATGTGTTTAACTTACCACCGACTCGTACTCATCAATACAATGTCGACAATATTGGTATCAAACACATCACTTATCGTTGTGATTGCGGTGATGTTGAGTTAACAATGCGCCGTCATAACAATGTGTTAAAGGGAACGATTTATCGTTGTAAAACGTGTCGCCAAAATTTAACGATGGCGTAGAACCGATAATCTACCATATCGACACTATGTCCTAGATATCAATGTAATAAACTGTAAAGTCTTCGGCGAGATGCTGACGCCAAAGCGTCACCATCAGGTAACGCAGCAACGATATCAAGGTAGCGTTTCTTTGCATCGTCAAAATTTAAATCGCTAGTCAGTATGTCAAACAACAAATCGAGTGCATCGCTACTGCGATTGGCTTGGCTATAACTCACGGCCAACTCAAGCTTTACTGACTTATCATCAGGTGATTGAGCAAGTTTTTGCTCTAACGCTGTAATTTCAGGCGATTGCCCTGCTTGTTGCGCAAGTTCTAATAACGAAATAAGACGCTGATAACTTGCATTTTTATCTTCCAACGCAAAACTTTCTAATAAAGTTTGCGCGTTATCTAACTGACCTACTTTGATCAACACTTCGCTATAACAAAGCTTGATATCAATACGTTCGGGATCAATCTCATAGGCTTGCTTTATCAACGAAAAAGCCGTATTAATATCAGCCGATTCATCCAGTAATATCGCATTGGCTTGCAATAACATGTCATCTTCAGGCTTAGGTAGGTATTTAAATAATAGCTCTTTTATTTGAGGCAGTGGCGTAACACCCGTTAGACCGTCAAGCGGTTTTCCTGCACGAATAAGCACTAATGTTGGTACTGATGACACACCAAATTGTTGCGTAATTTGAGGCTGCTCATCGCAATTAACGCGAGCTAATACAATTGCTTCACCCAATTCATTAGCCAAACTCACTAAATCATGTGACATCGCTTTACCCGCTTCATCACGGGGAGAATACAGCTCGACAACAATAAGCTGCTCGGGTGCTTGCTCGATTAAAACGGATTGAAAGTTTTCAACGGTAAGTTCAACAATGTTCGACATGCGTATTCTCATTAAAATAGGTTTAGTTATATCTATGGGCAAATCATTATTTTTCAAGCGATATTTTATACCCAAGCCACTTAAAGATGCATTTTTCAGAGCTCGGGTAGGAATCGAATACAAGGCATGATTGATAATTAATGGTCATTCTCGGCAATGAGCTCCTGCATTGCCCTAATGTTTCACTTCCATGTGAAAACCTGATTATGAATCATAACGCGGTAGTCGTTTTCTACCCGAACTCCCTTCGGGCA
>CAJXRU010000110.1 GCA_913060565.1 uncultured Gammaproteobacteria bacterium
ATCTACACTATCCTCTTCGTCGGCAGCGTCAGATGTGTATAAGAGACAGGGCCAGTTTGGCTATGCTCGCACCAACTTGTGCTTGTGTAATATCGCCAGCAACTTGAACGCTGGTTACATTGGCTTTGACATTGGCGTGATAAAACGCTTTAACATCGCTAAGGGTTAATGCTTCTACATCTTGAGCTGTACCCGTGACAGGCGTACCTAAATTACTATCAGGGTAGAGCAGTTTTGCGTAAACATTGGCGGCGATGGCATTTGGGCTACCAGCTGCTTGTTTAATACCTGCTAGCGTTTCTTTCTTTACACGCTCCCATTGCGTTTCGTCCCAACGAGGTTCTAGTAACACTTCTTGAGCAAGCGCCATCACTGCATTGTAATTTTTACTCAAGGTGCTACCGCTTAGCGTGATGTACTCGTCGCTAGCGGTAAAGTATAGCTCAGCCCCGAGTTCGCCTAGTGCGTCTTCTAATTGCTGAGGCGTTTTGTTTTTCGTGCCTTCCATTAACATGTCGGTTAATAGGTTTGCGGCGCCATGCTTACTCGGTAAATCTAATAGATGGCCGCCCATGACTCGAATCGAAAACGATACAACGGGTAGTTCAGTGTGTTCAATACCTGATACTTTTACGCCGTTTGGTAAAGAGATATCCCAAACCTGCGGTAATTGCACGACAGGAGTTGGGCCAAACTGTGGTTCGATTGAGCGATCAAAACTTGATGTTTCTTGTTCAACAGGAGCAAGCGCTATGTTTGTTGCCTCTTTGGCCATATCGCTCTCAGCGCCTTGTACTATTTTCTCTTCCTTCACGTTTGCCTTTACAGCGCCGGTTAAGACTAAGTCTGTTTGCCCTTTGGGAACAAAGCTTGTCGCAATGAAGTTTTTACCAAGAATGTACTGTTTAAATACGCGCATCAAATCTGCTCTAGTGACTTTTTGATACTGTTTTATTTCAGTGCTAATAAGGTTTGGGTCGCCGTAAAATTCGTTATAGGTTGCGAGTGCTGATGCTTTTGAAAATACGCTGTTGATGCTTTGGTAAAATTCATTCTCTTTACTCGTTAAAATACGAGCAATTTGCTTGTCAGTTGCGCCGTTTTTGGCAAACTTTGCTAGTGCTTTGTCGATGCTGGCTTTGACTTCATCGAGTTTTTTACCGTCAAATGCGCGAACAACCATTTTGAATGTACCAGCTAGTTCGCCGTGGTTAACATAAGCTGATGCGCGTGGTGCAACCTTATCTTCTTCAACGAGTGTTTGGTACATTACCGAATCTTTTCCATCACTTAAAATTTGCGCTAGCATTTCTAAGGCAAAGCGGTCTTCGCTGTTTTGATCAACCGTTGGTAATGTCATTGCTAATTGCGGTACTTTGGCGAAGTTGTCTTCATGATAGAGTGATTTGCTTTCGGTTAAGGTGACTGGCATTGGCGGCAGGGGAGTGACGTCACCGCGTGCTTTAAATTCACCAAAGTATTTTTCTATCCACGCCTTGGCTTGTTTTTTGTCAAAATCACCAGCAAGCACTAATGTCGCGTTATTAGCGCCATACCACTTGTTATAAAACTCGCGTACATCACCCAGCGTAGCGTTTTGTAGATCTTCGAGGCTACCTATAACTGACCAGCTATATGGATGACCTTCTGGATATAGAGCTGATAGCGTGACACCGCTTTCGTGGCCGTACGGACGGTTATCAACACTTTGACGTTTTTCATTTTTAACCACTTGTTTTTCGTTTTCTAATCCTTCTTGAGTTACTGTGTTAATGAAGTACCCCATGCGATCAGATTCCATCCATAACACTTTTTCAAGACCATCGTTAGGAACTATTTCATAATAAATTGTGCCATCGGTCCAAGTGCCGCCATTCAAGCTGCCGCCCATGCCACCGATGTTTTTAATAAACTTACCAGCACCGACATTTTCAGAGTCTTGAAATAACATGTGCTCAAAGAAATGCGCGAAACCTGTGCGGCCTAATTTTTCACGATTTGAACCGACGTGATATTGAATAGCAACAGCAACAACGGGATCGGATTTATCTTGGTGCAGAACGACTTCAAGACCGTTGTCTAAAGTGAATTTTTCAATATCTAAATTTACCGCGTTGGTTGATTCCACAGCTTTAGGTGTGCCGGTTGTTGATGAACCAGTGACATTACAGCCAGTAATAGCAAGCGCTAGGGCACTTAAGGCAAAGACTTTTTTATAGTTATTCATGATGTTCCCTTCGTTTTTATTTGCAAACACTCTAAAGGGAGTGAACGGGAATAACAAGCTTTGAAGGGAGAAGAAATGTAAGTGAATTTCAGAAAGAAAAAAGCCTGTAGTCATCGACTACAGGCTCAATCTAACATTATGATTAAGTTAATAAATTAACTTAAGCTTTTGATGCCGCTAGTGCTGCGTTTAATGTAGCACTTGGACGCATAATGTCTTTCACTTGAGCTGGTGTTGGGTGGTAGTAACCGCCTGGCTCAGTGGCACGACCTTGAACTTCGCTTAGCTCTTTTAAGATCGTTTCTTCTTGCTCGCTTAATGTTTTAGCTAACGTAGAGAATTTAGCTGCTAGTTCAGTATCTTCTGTTTGGTTAGCAACAATGTTTGCCCAGAATTTAGCTAAGTAGAAATGGCTACCACGATTATCTAGCTCGCCAGTACGACGTGAAGGCGACTTATTGTTTTGCAACAATTCAGTAGTGGCTTCGTCTAATGTTTTAGACAAAATAGCTGCTTTCTTGTTGTCTTGTTTAATGCCCATATCTTCTAAAGATACTGCCATTGCCATGAACTCACCTAGTGAATCCCAACGTAAATGGTTTTCTTCAGTAACTTGCTGTACGTGGCGTGGTGCTGAGCCGCCAGCGCCAGTCTCGTACATACCACCGCCTTTAAGCATAGGTACGATAGATAGCATTTTTGCTGATGTGCCTAGCTCCATAATTGGGAACAAATCAGTCAGGTAATCACGTAATACGTTGCCAGTTACTGAAATAGTATCTTGGCCGCGCATTTGGCGTTCCATTGAGAAACGAATCGCTTGGTTGTAATCCATTTTGTGGATTTCAACGCCGTTTAGATCATGCTCTTGTAGGTATTTATCAACTTTAACCATTAATTGCATGTCATGTGCGCGCTCTGGATCTAACCAGAATACTGCTGGCGTGTTAGTTTGACGTGCACGATTAACACCTAGTTTAACCCAATCGCGTACTGGCTCGTCTTTCGTTTGACATGCACGCCAGATATCACCTTGCTCAACATTGTGTTGCATTAAGATAGAACCGTCTTGTGCAACTACGCGCATAACGCCGTCAGATTCAATTTCAAATGTTTTATCGTGTGAGCCATACTCTTCTGCTTTCTTAGCCATTAAACCAACGTTAGGTACTGTACCCATAGTCGTTGGATCGAATGAACCGTTTGTTTTACAGAAGTTAATCATTTCTTGGTAGATACGTGCATAGGTAGACTCAGGCATTACCGCTTTAGTGTCTTTCGCGTTGCCATCTGGGCCCCACATTTGACCAGCGTTACGGATCATTGCTGGCATAGAAGCATCAACGATAACGTCACTTGGTACGTGAAGGTTAGAAATACCTTTAACTGAATCAACCATCGCCATTTCTGGACGAGCTGTGTAACACGCTTGAATATCACGTTCAATTTGCTCACGTTGCGTACGCGGTAAGGCTTGAATTTTATCGTAAATATCAGCCAAACCGTTATTTGGATTAACGCCTAATTTAGCAAATGTGTCGCCGTGTTTTTCAAAAGCTTCTTTGTAGAATACTGAAACCGCGTGACCAAATACGATAGGGTGAGAAACCTTCATCATCGTTGCTTTAACGTGTAGTGACCACATTACGCCAGAATCACGACAGTCTTGTAGTGATTTTTCGAAGAAAGCACGTAGCGCTTTGCTACTCATAAACATGCTGTCTACGATTTCGTTTGCTTCTAATGCTACTTCTTTCTTAAGTGATACTTCACCATTTGGTGCAACGTATTCAATGCGTACTGTTTGTGCACTATCTACGGTTACAGATTGCTCTGATGAGAAGAAATCACCACCACGCATGTAATCTGCGTGTGACTGAGAAGTCATTTCCCATTCACCCATTGAGTGAGGGAATTTTTTAACGAATGCTTTAACTGCTGGAGGAGCACGGCGGTCAGAGTTACCTTCACGTAATACAGGGTTTACTGCACTACCTAATACTTTAGCGTACGTTGCTTTTACTGCTTCTTCTTCTGCGTTCGCAGGGACTTCTGGAAACTCTGGTAAGTCATAACCTTGCGATTGGAGTTCACTGATACACGCTTTTAATTGTGGTAATGATGCACTGATGTTTGGCAATTTAATGATGTTAGCGTTTTCGTCTTGTGTCAGTTGACCAAGGAAAGCTAAACCATCTTCTACACGTTGCTCAGGCTTTAGACGATCGTTAAATCCTGCAAGTACACGCGCACTTAATGAGATATCGCTCAATTGCATGTCAATACCAGCTGCTGCGGTAAAGGTTCTAAAAATTGGCAGAAGTGAACAAGTGGCTAGCGCTGGCGCTTCGTCGGTCATTGTGTAATAAATGGTATTCTTGTTGGACATTATATTTCCCTAGTCTTGGTGCTTTAGGCATAAGAGTTCATGTGGTGCTCTTAAATAGTGAATCGAGCAATGAATCTTATGAGTTAAAATCTTCATCTGTATAAGATCGTAATAAAATAACACAAATACAGAAAATTGCGGGTAAATTATGCGCTATTTCGACTAAAGGTGAATAATTTTGTAATTAACTTTACAAAATTAACCGTTAGTAATAACGACGCATTATGTGGGGCATCATACTAGCTTATATTAACAGCTATTTGAAGAGTGAAAGGGGAGAGAGTTTGTAGAATTTTATTCACTTTAAATGAATAAAAATGGCAGCTACAGGTAAGTCCTAAAAAGGTGAGGTGATTAACAACATAAATCACCTCGTTATCAGTGTGTTAGAAGTGCCATTTCACCATGATATTAGGGTTTTTCTCAGTAATACCGTCAATACCGAACTTGTTTTTCCAGTAGACGTATTCAACGCCAGCGTAGAATTTATTTTTCTCGATCCCAATATGCTGGCCAACATCATACTTTATCTGCGATGTGAAATTGTAACCTGAGGCTACTGAATCCGTGCTATCAACAGCATCAATAAAACCATCATAAACAATCGAATCGCCAAAAGGCACAGACCAAACAAAGGTCAGTTGATTGTTGTTGTCGCCTAATTCGTTATTGCGGCGATAATAAGTGATGTTGGCGAAGTTAAATTTTGGAATGGATAAATTCGCGCCGACACCAACAAGGTAATTATCAAACTGAGCGAACTTATCAGAATTAAACTCCCATTGCGTCGCCAGATATACATCTTTAAATACGCTGTTATCTAACTCATTTAACGTGATATTTGCGCCAAACTCACCATAGAGTTCATGTTGGTTGTCATTATCATGGCTAAGACGATCAACGAATGTGAAAATGCTGCCCCAGCTGTGGCCACTGGCATGCTCTAAAGTAAATACTGTTTTATCTGTATCTCCGACTTCATATTGAGTGCCTTTCATTAGCGTAACGCTCGTATCAGACCAAAGCTGTTTTGCACTGGCGTTGAACGATAGACAGCACAATAGCGTTGCTGCTGAAGCTTTAACGAGTTTCATAAAAATTCCCTTGGAGTGCCTTGTTTAATTCATTTTCATCACGAATTCCGAAATAAATAAATGCTCGGGTGTGATGACGGTCACATTTTACGTCGGTTAATAAATTGTGCAACATTAAAAGCAGCTAAGAGAGCGTTTTTAGAACGATTTAATTGATGTGAATTAAGATTTGTCAAAAGGACGGCGACTTTGAAAGATAAAGCCGCCGTTTATTGATTTTATAGTCCAGCCGCTTCAAAAGCGCTAGAGACAATAGCTTGAGCTTCTTCAATGATATTTGCTAAATGTGCTTTATCAATAAAACTTTCTGCATAAATTTTATATATGTCTTCTGTGCCTGAAGGTCTTGCGGCAAACCAGCCATTTTCAGTCACCACCTTTAAGCCGCCAATTGCTGCATTATTACCTGACGCATGAGTAATAATGTCGGTAATAGATTCGCCAGCTAACGTTTTCGCTGAAATAGCGTCAGTGGTTAATGAACTCAGTACTTTTTTCTGCTCAAGGCTGGCTACGGCTTCAACACGACCATAGTGTGCCTCACCAAGTTGTTCAACTAACCATTGATAATATTGATAAGGGTCTTTACCTGTCACTGCAAGAATTTCTGCGGCTAATAAGTTCATAATAAAGCCGTCTTTATCCGTGGTCCAGGTGCTACCGTCGCGACTTAAAAAAGCAGCGCCTGCGCTCTCTTCGCCGCCAAAACCGTAACTTGAATCGCTTAAACCATCAACAAACCATTTAAATCCAACAGGCACTTCAGATAGCGGGCGGTTAATTAATGTTGCGACGCGATCGATGAGTGAACTAGATACCAATGTTTTACCGATTTTTGTGTTTTCACTCCAATGGCGATTGGTCATTAGATAATGAATTGCCACCGCTAAATAATGATTAGGATTCATCAAGCCGCCAGTAGGTGTCACTATCCCGTGGCGATCAAAGTCGGGATCATTGCCAACGGCGATATCAAAATCATCTTTCATGGCAATTAGACCACTCATCGCATATGGCGATGAGCAATCCATTCTGATTTTTCCATCTTTATCCAATGGCATAAATGCAAAACTACCATCAACCACATCATTAACGACGGTGATATCTAATCCGTAGTGACTGGCAATTACTGGCCAGTAATCGAGTCCTGAGCCACCAAGGGGATCAGCACCGATGCGAACATTGGCAGCCTTTATCGCATCAATGTCGATGACTTGTTTAAGGTCGCTCACGTAATGCTCAATAAAATCTTGTTTGCTAAGTAAAGATGAGCCCATTGCTTCTTCGATAGCTAGCAGTTTTACATCAGCCAGATTATTAGCAATAAGCTCATTAGCGCGTGTTTCAATAAGCTTAGTGATTTCACCTTCAGCTGGGCCGCCGTGTGGAGGGTTATATTTAATACCGCCATCTTTGGGAGGATTGTGAGAAGGTGTAATGATTAGGCCGTCGGCGAGTTCCCTACTATCGCGATTATGATTAATAATCAAGCGCGATACGACCGGTGTTGGCGTGAAGCCTTCATCATTTTGAATGACAACGGGCACATCATTAGCAATTAAAACACAAATTGCAGTAGTAAACGCAGGCTCTGATAAGGCATGGGTATCCTTGCCAATATAGATGGGCCCTGTAAATTGTTGTGACTGACGGTACTCACTAATCGCCTGACAAATTGCCGCAATGTGTTGCTCATTAAAACTATGTGAAAATGCACTGCCGCGATGACCTGAAGTGCCAAATGCAACACGATGTTCGACAATATTAAGATCAGGCTTTTTAGTGTAATAATCACTAACTAAACGGCCAATATTAATGCGATCTTGAGCTCGTGCTGGTTTACCTGCGTGCGAATGAATACCCATGACGTTCCTTGCTAACTTTGTTGCTTGATTTTAACTAGGTACAGAGTATAGCGAATAAGGTATTGTTAATGATATAAGTAAAGCCATGAAAACTAATAATTATAAAGGAGTAGATATGCAACTTAGTGATGTAGTCATAATTTCTGCCGCTCGTAGCGCAATTGGTTCATTCGGAGGCAGTTTATCGTCTCTATCGCCTGCTCAAATAGGAATTCATGTCGCTAAAGAGGTCATTGCTCGTGGTGGTGTCGCCGCCAGCGATATCGACCACAGCATATGGGGACATATCATTACAACCTCACCACAAGATGCTTATCTAGCACGACATATTGCACTTGATAGTGGGATGTCTCCTTCTTCGACCGCTTTTAATGTTAATCGTCTTTGCGGCTCCGCCATTCAATCTGTCATTAGTGCTGCGCAGTTAGTGATGTTAGGAGATAGTAATTTTGCATTAGCCGGTGGGGCAGAAAGTATGAGCCAAGGCGCGTATTTAATGCCTAATGTTCGCAAAGGACTTAGAGCTGGTAACGGAGAGGTTGTTGATCTCACGATGGGAATACTTTCCGACCCATTTGGCAGCGGCCATATGGGTATCACCGCCGAAAATATTGCCAACCAATATAATTACAGTCGTTCTGATTTAGATAATTTTTCGATGCTATCACAACAAAAGGCAAGTCTAGCAATTGCTAAGGGGCGTTTTAAAAGTCAAATCGTTCCTATTGAAATCAAACGAGGTCGCCAAATCTCTGTCTTTGATACTGATGAGCATGTGCGTAGTGACGCAACGGTAGAAGGCCTATCGATGCTAAAACCCGCGTTTAAAAAAGGTGGTTTGGTCACTGCTGGCAATGCATCTGGACTTAATGATGGTGCTGCAGCGATGTTATTGACGAGTAAGTCAGAAGCTCAAAATCGCCAGCTAACCATCAAAGCATCATTTAAGAGTTATGCGTTTTCAGGCGTAAACCCTGACGTAATGGGGCTTGGCCCGATTAAAGCGGTGAAACTGGCACTACTTAAAGCAGGGCTATCCATGCAAGATATCGATGTCATTGAGTCTAACGAAGCATTTGCTGCACAAGCAATGGCTGTTAATGATGAGTTAAACATAGACGCAGCTAAAGTGAACCCAAATGGCGGTGCTATTGCAATGGGGCACCCGGTTGGTGCAACGGGCAGTATTTTAATTGTTAAACTACTATCAGAGCTTGATCGTATAGATGGCCGTTACGGACTGGCAACTATGTGTATTGGTGGTGGGCAAGGTATTGCGTTGATCATTGAGAGAAATAAATAGTTTCGTTTTAACTAATTTAATAAAACCTATCATTTTGAGCGCTATTGACTCAAAGATAGGTAAAGCGTTCGAAATGAAATAACTGGTGCGGACAGAGACAAGTAAATCAATTGGTTGGTGACTAGATATTATAAAACGAAGAACGCCAAATTAGTGTCATTTTTTACAAAACGACACAAGGAAGTAAGCTCTTGATTTTATTGTAATAAAAACACCGTCTAGCACCTAAGTGCTAGGCGGTGTTTTTTTATTTGACCCAATAGGTCGATTTTACTTAACTATCAATGCTCTATACTAAATACATGTTCTAGATAAGTGATTCATCATCTAACGTATTAAAGCTAGGTGGCGTTTCTTCAATTGAAGTTGAAGAAAATAGACCTTCGCTTTCATCTAGCTTAGTAAACAGTGTATTTATAATTGTTTGCTTGGCATGGCCTGATAAATCAGTGTCTGAAAGTATGATGTCTTGCTTTTCATTACCATTGAGGTGTGTATCAATAGAAATAATGGTATCGCCATCTTCAAAGTTAATTGAAAGGTATTGATCTAAGCTTTGGTCACTTTCTAAACCAAGTAGATCGATGAGGTCTATTTTATCTTCACCATAGGTGAAGTTCTCAATAGTATCCGTCCCAAGTTCGTTGGCCAGCCATAAGAAAGTATTGCTACCTTGACCACTTTCTAATGTGTCATCTCCTAGGCCGCCGATGATAATGTCATTTCCTAAACCTGCAATAATAGTATCATTACCATCACCGCCAATCAGGGTGTCATTTCCAAGATCACCTACCAGCCAATCGTTACCATTTCGACCAAACAGTGTATCGTTACCTTCACCCCCTCTTAAACCATCATTACCAATGCCACCGTCGATATAATCGTTTCCTGTGTGGCCATAAAGTAAATCAGAGCCAGCTTGGCCGTAGATTATGTCGTCGCCACTACCAGAGTTAACGATGTCTAGCTGTGGATTAGACACTAGATCATTTCTAAGTAGTTCAGTCTGGTCTTGTGTAATAGAATCTAAATCGTCTGCTATTAATCCATGAGTGCCAATATTAACACTTGCATCAGCATCTAATACAGAATTTGAATCACCTGCAAAAATGATGTCATTGCCTGACGCTGCTTCGACATAGTCATTACCTGCTCTTGCATCAATAGTTTGGGCTGATGTTGAAGAATGGCTTTGTCCTGTTCGGTTATTTCCAGCGTCTGTTAGTTCTGAGTTTCCTTGTTGTGTGTATTTTCCGTCTGTTCCGCCGTAACTAAAGCTTAATCGACTTTGATCTGGCGCAGAGAATTCACCTTGTTGAATAACAATTTGATCATTGAATGACGAACCAATTGTTTGGGAAGTCGTTGCATCGGCAATATTCAAGTCTAGATTGACTGTCGCTGTATCTGATGTTGTTCCATTACTAATGGTATAGTCAAAGGTCAATTGCTCGAGCTCTGTGCTAGTAAGCGATAGAATTGATTCATTAGGTGTAAAGACTACTTTATCACCTACTAACGTCAGCGTACCGACTATCGTGCTTCCACTTAAAACAGAAGAAGTAGGTAGCGAAAGAGTAACACTGTTGCCTAAGGTTTCATCATTTGGAAGGACATCGATTACAATTGACTCTGGCGCTATCTCAGTTAAGTTTGCTTTTATATCCGTCACTGTTACTGTTTCAGCTGCACGTGTACTAATAACATCAAAATTAACGTTGGCTTGGCCAAGCTCATTTAATGTTACTTGATATTGATGGCGCCCATCATCGTGAATCCATGAGTCGTCATAACTCACGTTATTTAGATCACTCTCATAACTAGAATAAGTAAGCGTTTTAACTAATGTATTGTTTGAATAGATACTGAAGCTATCCGCAGTTACACCGCCAACTTCGATATCATCCCAGCTTCCTCTGACTTCAACATCAAAACTCAGAGTAATAGTTTTATTCGCATTTTCAGTACCCATATCTATCAGGCGTGTTTGCGTATCAGCAGTTGGGTTTGTTGATTGTATCGCGCTTCCTAGGTTTGAAACATCTGAAGCTGATTCTTCTTTTACTGTCTGTGCAATAACACCATCTCGATTGTCATCCACTGCATCAATTGCATCAGGTGTCATTGCGAAGTTAACAGTTGCTACTTCATTTGATTCTTTTCCATTCGCATCGATGGCACTAAACGTAAAGTGATCGCCATTCGCTGTTTCATTGACGTCGATACTACGTAATAACATACTTGATGTGCTTGAATTCGACGTCATAAATAAACGCAGCTCGTCAAATTCTTGTGCACTATCAACGGTAATTATTGGCTGATTAGTTTCTTTAGCAGCATCGTGAAGATTTTCATAGGATAAAATCTCACCGACTTGAATACCATCTTTGAACAAGGCAACTTTAACAACTGCATCTACTGGACCGTCGGTGAAGTTACTACCAACACTGCTTAAAGCCAGTGTTACATTCGTTACGTCTCCATTGCTAAATGATGCAGAAATATATTCATTATCATCATCAAGTCCTTCTATTTCACTGCCGTTAACACCAAGACCTTGACCATTATTAACATCATCTGGACCGTCGTAATTCAATGTGCCTACAGTCAGGCTACCTGTTGGTGAGGCGCCTTCGAAAGAGCCCCCTGTTAGGATGATACCCGTTGAGCTTTCAAACGAAGTTACTGCGTTAGTGCCATGAGCAGGAGCAAACTCAGTAATTGCATTAAAACTCGCATCTACAGTCGTTGTATCATTCTCTATGTATCTTAATGGTGTTGACTCAGGTAACTCTTCATTCAAAGTTACTGGCGTAGTACTGCCATCTCCGTTAACTTTCACTAAAGTACCAAAACTTTCGTGTGGAAGTGATTTAATGATGATACTCGTTATCTTACTTGCGTCAGCGTCATCTTCTACATCACTCACATAATCACTTAAGTTAAAGTTAATCTGATTTGCATTGTCTTGCTCAGTGAATGTTACTTCATTAACCACAGGTGCGCTATTTTCGGTAATTGTGATGACAAAATCCTTTGTACTAGTCGTGCCATCTTCTGCTAACGCATTTACTGTGACCGTATGATTACCAACATCGGCGCCATCAAAACCTTCATTAACTGTAATTTCACCCGTTGAGCTATCAATTGCGAATCGACTGTCAGCATCATCACTCAGACTATAAACAACGTCTCCACCATTTGGTGCAGTAGCATCAGCATGAATACCTGTACTTTCGCCAATGCCCGCTAATTCAGAAACAATATTAGCCGTTGCATCAATGTCTGAAATATCCGTAATTGGACCATCGTCGACTGGCGTTACGGTTAAATAAACTGTTGCGGTGTCAAATCCACCATTGCCATCTGATATTGTGTAATCAAACTGCGCCGGGCCAAAGTAATTATCATTCGGTGTGAATACTATCTTTCCGCCAACAACTGCCACTGTCCCGTTGATTGGGTTGCTAACCGCTGGGTGAGCAGAGTCCGTTGAAAGAGATAAACTGTCATTCTCAGGGTCACTATCATTTGCGAATAAGTCGGCAGGTTCAAATGTGATAGGTGTATCTTCTTGTGTGTTATATCCACTCGACAATGTATAAGAATTCACTGCCTCAAATACACCACCATCTTTACTTAAAGTAGGTGTGAATACATATTCTCCACCTTGATCCCAATAAATGATCTCGATTTTATGTGCGCCATCAGATGTTACTTCAAAACTAGGATGAGTATCGGAAGTAGGTGACTGAATTCGGTCTGCAATTGCAACTATGACTCCATCTATTTTAATTACATAACCATCGTCTGCTCTAACATTGAATCGGTATGTTCCGGCATCTAATTCAATTAAACCATCCATTGTGATTATTGCATCAGAGGTAATTGGTGTATCAGTATTGGTCAAACTCGCTGCATCAGTTCCAAGGAAAGACTGAAGGTTCGTTAGATTATCTGAGGTATTGTTATCACCACCAAGATTTCCGGTTCCATAACCATAAGCAATGTTATGGGCGTTGAATTGAGCGTCTGGATTACTTGCATCGAGAATGTTTTGAACATCCGATAGGCGGTTCAAATTAGGCATTCCAGATTGTTGTGCATAGCCGTAATAAGCGCCGTTTAATCCCGTAAGTTCTCCAATTCCGTGATCGTCGACAGCATCTGGAGCATCATTTAGGATCTCGATTGTGAAACTTTCAGTACTTGTTGACCCATCTGTCGATGTTGCCATTACTGTTACAGAGTGATCATTACTACCAGTTGAATTAAATTCTAATGTTCCCGCTACCGTGATTTCACCTGTCGTCGCATCAATGGTAAAGCGACCCTCTGCGTCATCTGACAGAGCATATGATACGACGTCGCCGTCAGGGTCTACTGCATTTGCGTGAACACCGGTACTTGTACCAACCTCCGCTAATCGATGAACTTCATTATTTGATGCTTTATCACCATCTGGGCCGTCAATATCTGATATCGGGCCAACTGGATTATCTGTATCCCCGCCGCCAGGTTGTGTGCCATCGGCGTTGGTGACCGCAATACTAAAGGTAGCTGATGCCGAATCACCTTCGCCGTTGCTGGCGATGATAACAAGGGCGTGTGCGCCGCCATCATCACTTTCAAAGTCTAATTCTTTAGCGGTGGTCACGACACCTGAGCTGGCATCGATAGTAAAGCGTCCATCGGTGGTGCTGCCGTCCGCAAAGGCGTAGGTTACGCCATCAGTGCCGCCATCTAAATCTAAGTCATCTGCGGTGACGGTGAGGCCGGTGTATGTGCCAGCGTCTGCATTTTCAGAGACACTGTTGCTCGTTGCTGTATCGCTATCGGTCGGCGTGCTTACGCCGTCGTCTGAGACAGTAATCGTGAAGGTATCAGAGCTCACTGATGTATCAGATGAGGTAGCGATAACCGTGATTTCATGCTCAGTCGCCGTTTCATGATTAATGGTTGATGCATCTTTCACGCTAACAACACCGGTGGTGCTATCAATAGTGAAGATAGAGTCATCTGCTAATGAGTAAGTAACGGTATCACCCGTATCGTCATCAGAAGCGTTTGCCGTGATACCAACGGATTGACCATTGGTGATGTTTTCACTAATGGTGGCGTCGTTACCACTAACAGCGCTGACATCATTATCGGTATCAGTGCCTGTGGCAGCATCGGTGACGCTGATGGTGAAATCCTTCACGCTTGATGAGCCATCATCTGAGGTGGCCACGACAGTAACGACATGGTCGCCCGCATCGCCATTCTCATAATCGAGCTCTTTAGCGACACTCACTACGCCGGTGCTGCTATCAATAGCAAAGCGATTATCGGCGTTGTCACTTAAGGTGTAGGTGATGGTGCCTGAGTTATCGGTATCAAGGTCAGTGGCCTTAGCGGTCACGCCCGTTGCATCCCCAATATCAGCGTTCTCAGACACACTGCCGCCAGCCACGCCGTCGGTATCAGTAATCGGTGAAACGTCTAAATCCGTGACATCAATAGTGAAGTCTTTCACGCTTGATGAGCCATCGGTTGAGGTCGCAATCACGTTCACGGTGTATTGCGGCGTCACTTCATTATTAAGTGCTGCGGCATTAGCGACGGTGACCACACCGGTGGTGCTGTCGATGGTAAAGATAGAGTCATCGGCTAATGAGTACGTGACGTCATCACCCGCATCGCTGTCGGTGGCGCTGGCAGTAATGCCCACGCTTGCGCCATTAACCGCATTCTCAGACACGCTGCCGTTGTTGCCGCTAATCGCGCTGACATCATTATCGGTATCAGTGCCTGTGGCAGCATCGGTGACGCTGATGG
>CAJXRU010000111.1 GCA_913060565.1 uncultured Gammaproteobacteria bacterium
CAAATTAAGCAATTTGTGCATGGCATTGGCGATAATTCAATTTCCAATGAACAAGTGGCCGCTTTTGCGATGGCTACTTATTTTAACGGCATGAATATCGACGAGCGCGTGGCGTTAACAACAGCGATGCGTGACTCAGGCGATGTGCTCAATTGGCAAGCGCTGAACCTCAATGGCCCAATTGTCGATAAGCACAGCACAGGCGGCGTTGGCGACTTAGTATCTTTAGTTCTAGGTCCTATTGTCGCTGCTTGCGGCGGCTATGTGCCGATGATCTCTGGTCGTGGCCTTGGTCATACTGGGGGGACGCTAGATAAACTTGATGCTATTTGCGGTTATCAAACACAGGTTACTACCGATAAGTTTCGTCAGGTAGTCAAAGATGTTGGCGTTGCGATAATTGGTCAGTCTGCCAATTTAGTGCCTGCCGACAAACGCATGTACGCGATGCGTGATGTCACTGCGACTGTAGAGTCGTTAGATCTTATTACCGCCTCTATCTTGTCCAAGAAGCTCGCTAGCGGTTTAGACGCCTTGGTGATGGATGTCAAAGCAGGCAGTGGCGCTGTGATGTCGACCTTTGAAGATTCTGTAGCGCTGGCTAAAAGCATCGTTGAAGTTGGCAATGGCGCAGGTGTGAACACTAGCTGTTTAATTACCGATATGTCGCAAGTTTTAGCTGATAGTGCGGGTAACTCACTGGAAATTCGCGAAACTATCGATTTTCTAACAGGCAACTATCGCTCACCCAAATTAGCCAATGTGATTTACGCGTTAGCAGATGAAATGCTGGTGGTGTCAGGTCTTGCAAATAATAAAGCGCTGGCGGCGGTTAAGCGTCAAGCCGTATTAGATTCTGGCGCAGCAGCTGAAAAGTTTGCCTACATGGTGTCTGAACTCGGTGGTGCAGGGGATTTACTCGATAATCCTGATAACTACTTGCCAACAGCACAATTAATTAAGCCTGTGTATGCGCGCGAAGTGGGTTATCTCACCGCAATGGATACACGCGCTTTTGGCATGGCGGTAGTCAGTCTTGGCGGCGGTCGTACTCGCGCATCCGATCAATTAGATTACGCGGTTGGCTTAAATCAGATTGCTCACTTAGGCACGCAATTAGACAGCGAAACACCCCTGTGTTTTGTTCACGCACAAGATGAAAGCGCTTTTAGAGAAATTGAGCAACAGCTGCAAGCCGCAGTGACTATTTCTGATAAGCAGAGTGCGCCGGTAATGAGTATTTATTAGTCTATTTAAGGTGGTTAATTAATGTACTAACGCGTCAAAAATTAAGGATGAGTTATCATTAATCAATTTGTTTTAATTGGTACTGTGGTAAGCGGCGTTTAATTATAAAGTTCTAATTAAAACAATATGATAAGGTGCGACATTATGTCGCATTCTTGTTAGTTATTAAACAGGTTAGTATCTCCATAAATTTAATTAGGAAGTACTATTATGCCTCGCATATCACTTGTTGCTCTTGCTGTATCAACCACTTTATTTTCTCATGTTAGTTTTGCAGACTCTGAATCAAAGACCGTTGAAAAATCGACGCAAGAAGTCGAGCGTATTACGATTTCAGCTAGTCGGATTGCCAAAAAAGATATCGAGCAGGCCGTCGCTGTCGAGTTTGTGGGAAAGTCAGTATTAGAGCAAGATAATGGGCAGCATATAGCTGAGTCATTAAATTCTGTATCCGGTGTATTACTCAACCAGTTGCAGGGGGCGCACGGACATAATGCTGCTATTCGAATGCCAATAAACTATTCTGGTTATTATCTCTATCTTCAAGACAATATCCCACTGCAATCAGCTGCATTTTTTAATCACAACGCACTGTGGTGGAGCAGCTTTAACTCAACCATTAAGCGCATTGAAGTGATTAAAGGAGCAGGAACATCCTTGCATGGTTCTGGCGCTATTGCAGCGACTATTAATACGCTAAGTGAAGATGTGTCGATGGAAAAAACAGGGCGTGTTGATCTCACGCTTGGTGAGTATGGTTACGTTAAAAGTAAAGGTTATTACTCAAACGCTATTTCAGAAAACCAAGGCATTGCTATTTCTGGATCGGTGCAAACCAATGAAGGATACCGTGAGCATACGGCATCTCAGCGTGGTGAAATTCATATTAAACACAAGTATCAAGGTGATAACGAATCACTCACCACTAGTTTTGTGGCGTCAGATTTAGAGCAAGAAATGGCGGCGAGTTTATTGGTCGATGACTTTGAAAATAATCCTAAATCGTCAGGGTTAACGCCACAAGTGCTAGCATCTGACCCGCTACGCAAGAGTCGTTATTATCGCTTGAGTAGTACGTGGGACAAAGTCACTGAAGATGACATTCGTATTAGTTTGATCCCTTATATCCGCCAGCGCACAAATGATTACACCGCGACATGGAATGCCAGCATGCCCAAGCAAGAAAGTGAAGTAACTACATTTGGCTTGCTCTCTTATATGTCTTATGAGCCGAGCGATAAAGGTGAGTTGATTTTAGGAGTAGATGTAGAGCATTCCAAAGGTGATTCACTGTCATTTCAAGCGCAAACAATTACAACAACAGGTTGGGGCGCCAATACTTATGTTGCGGGGCATCAGTATTACAACGACACCACAACCTATGTTGGAATTTCACCTTATATTCAATATGAACATGATTTAAGTAACCAGCTCACGTTGTCGATTGGTGGACGTTTTGATCACAACGAGTATGACTTTGATAATAAACTTGCGCCACTTGATAACGATGGTTATGGCAAGCGCCGATTAGCCGATCGCAGTGATACCTTTAAACATTTTAGCCCTAAAGTGGCACTCAATTACTTAATTGATGAGTCGAGTTCTGTCTATGCGCGATTTGCTAACAGCTTTAGAATTCCGACGGCAGGAACGCTGTATCACATTAGTTCTGGCAGCACTGACAGCCTGATTGGTGGTGTTGATGTCGAAACATCAGATACTTATGAGGTCGGGTACAAAATTAATCACGATACATTTAATGCGCAGTTCTCTGCCTATTTTATGGATTTAGATGATGCGCTAGTGCGTGCTTACACCGATGAAGGTTTTTCTTATCAAGTGAACGCAGGGCGCGTTATTCACAAGGGACTTGAGTTTAGCATCAACAGTCAATTGACTGACGAAGTTGAAGTCTCATTAGCGTTGAGCAAATCGATTCATGAATTTGATCAATACATTGTTGACGCTGGTAAAGTTGACAAGCAGGGCAATAGCAAAGAAATTGATTATTCTGGTAACAAGTTAAAGCTTGCACCAGATTATATTGCTAACTTGCGTTTGGTATATACGCCATCGTATTTAGCAAATTTAACCAGTGTATTGGAAGTGAAATCAGCGGGTGATTACTACATGGATGATGCCAACAGCAAAAAATATGGTGGTTACACTGTCGCTAATTTGAAGTTTAATTATCAATTAACCCCGGCACTTCGATTACATGGTCGTATTACCAACCTTACAGACAAGTATTATGCTCAGCAGGCTGAAATCTCTTACGGCAAAGAGAAGTATGCACCAGCAAGTGGGCGCATGACTTATGTAGGCATGAGTTATAGCTTTTAATGGAGTCGTGTAAAATGAAAAAACTCATCAATTTGTTGTCGTTGAGTTTCGCCCTCGTGCTTAACTCTGCAGCGCTGACCGCGCAGCAATTGGATCACGGCAAACATCAAACTAAACCTGTTGCTACCTGCCAGTCCAATATCATGGTGTGTGCTAAAACAATTTCGTCAGTCGTGACTAAACAGGGAAGAATTTGGTCAACATGGAGTGCAGGCCAGCACTTATATCTAAATTATAGTGACGATTTAGGCCGTAGTTACTCACCGCCAATGTTAGTTAATTCTGTACCTGAGAAGATATCGACACGTGGTGAAAACCGCCCGAAAATAGCGTTAGATAACCACGGAAATGTCTATCTATCTTGGGTTACACCGCTTAGTAAACGATTTACTGCAAACGTACGTTTTAGTTATCTTTCTATAATAACTAATCAGTTATCTGCGCCAGTAACGGTGAACAACGATAACTTATTAACAGGCCATAGCTTTAATGAAATGGTAGTAACGCCGCAAGGTGATGTCTATATTTCATGGCTTGATGGACGCGCGAAAGTCGCTGCTGCAAAGAAAGGTATTAGACTGCGGAACAGTGAAATTTACTTAGCACATGCGAACTTTTTAACGGGAAAAACTACCTTCGATAATAACTTTCTAACACAAGGTACTTGCGTGTGTTGTCGTCTAGCAATGGATTTAGATGACAAAGGTTTGCCAATGTTAATGTGGCGACACATATTTGGTGACAATTATCGTGACCATGGTTTTTTAACCATGAAGACTCAAACGCAGGCTAATACATTGAAACGAGTAAGTTTTGAGAATTGGCAAATCAATGGTTGTCCACATCAAGGGCCTAGCATTGTTAGAGAAACAACAGGAAAACATGTTAATCGTGTACACATGGCTTGGTTTAACAGTGCGCCAGATGCCAGTGGTTTGTTTTATGCCTATTCAGACGATAATGGTGTAACCATGAGCAAGGTGAACAACTTTGCTAAAAAAACTTATCATCCAGAGCATCCTTTTATTGTTGAAAACTTGGTGACCCAAAATAGTCATGAGAAAGTGCAGTTAGTCTGGCGAGAATTTGATGGTAAAGCATTCCAAATTTATTATCAGTCATCAGCTAATGGTGAGCATTGGAGCGCTGCAACTAAGATTGCAGAGGCGAAAGAGGGCGTTGATTACCCTTACATCATCAAGCATCCATCGGGTAATTACCTACACTGGCAAGTTGCTGGGCAGGGTTTAATGTTGGTGAAACTATGAAGATTATGAGTGATTTACAATCGATTTTGATTAAAGTTATTGTGGTATGTTGTGCGCTAGTCAGTGTGCAACATGCGGTGGCCAGTCAAGCATCGTCTGACTCTTTAAAGCCTCAAACAGTAAAGATATTAACAGTTGACGATGTTAAAACGTTGATGACAACTGGTCCACGTTTGGTGGTGATGTGGTCGCTAGAGTGCCCTGCATGTTTTGAGGAACTCGATAGTATTAGCGCGTTGTTACAGAAGTACCCCTCGTTACCGATTACGCTAATATCAACCGATGATGAATCGAGTCGCCGTGAAGAAGTCAATGAAGTTTACAGTGAAACGGCATTTAAAAATCTGCCTCGTTGGGTATATGCATCGGGGCAAAAGTTGCCATTGCGACACGCCATCGATAAAACATGGCATGGGGAATTACCACGCAGCTTTTACATTGATAAAACGGGGAAAAAACACGGTTTCTCAGGCTTATTAACTGATAAGCAGCTTAATCATATTGTTGGTTTAGTTAAGTAATACCAAGTGCATTTAATAACTGAGCACCTGTACTTGCCATAATCAACAATTACAGTGTTGCTCTCAATCCCAATAGTTAACTATTTTTCATTCGAGCGCCTTGTACTGCTTAATTATATCTTCACACAACAAGCCCTAATGTAATTGATGTTATAGGTAATTTAAACAAACTTTGCTCAAGATCAAATTCAATTTATGAAACTTTGTTAGGATAAAAATATATCCAAGGAGGAATACATAAATTGCGTGGCACTTTACTTAAATTACTGAAATTTTTAGTTGGCAGCATCAGGGATCTTGCGCCCATTATTGCCGTCATATTATTTTTCCAATTGGTTGTACTGCAACAACCTCTTCCTAATATTGGTCAGCTAATCGTTGGCGTCATTTTCGTTTTATTTGGACTTACCTTTTTTATTCACGGCCTTGAACAAGGGCTGTTTCCTATTGGCGAATCCATGGCACATGCATTTGCTCGTAAGGGCAGTGTACCTTGGTTGTTAATTTTTGCGTTCGCCTTAGGGTTTGGCACCACGGTAGCCGAACCTGCACTGATTGCGGTGGCAGCAGAGGCGGCGAAAGTAGCGGCTGACGGGCAGATGATAGAGTCAAGCAGTGAGTCAATGAGCAGCTATGCAAATGGACTGCGCATGAGTGTTGCTCTCAGCGTAGGCTTCGCTATTTTGCTTGGTGTATTACGTATTTTAAAAGGCTGGCCTGTACAGTGGTTCATTATTGGCGGCTACATCATGGTGGTGATTATGACGGCATTCGCGCCAGAAGCCATTATTGGTATCGCTTACGATTCTGGCGGCGTTACAACATCGACAATTACTGTGCCATTAGTCACTGCTTTAGGGGTGGGGTTAGCGTCATCAATCAAAGGGCGAAACCCAATGATTGACGGCTTTGGTTTAATTGCACTTGCATCGCTGACCCCAATGATTTTTGTAATGGCTTACGGGATGATTGTCTTATGATCATAGATGAAGTTCGAGCGCGAACCTGCGGTGCAAAAGAAGCGACTCTTTGTTGCAAGCAAACTCCAATGATTTTCGTGCTGAGTTACGGGATGATTGTCTGATGATTTTAAGCGACGTATTAGCACAGATATTTGATACAACGGTGGCCACTTTCCGAGATGTGCTGCCTATTGCCGCTATCTTGTTTGGTTTTCAATTTGCGGTGATCCGCAAACCATTGCCTAATTTTATGAAGGTTATCACTGGTTTTATCTGGGTACTCATTGGCTTATCATTATTTTTAATCGGTTTGGAATGGGCGCTATTCCCATTAGGTCGTTTAATGGCGGAACAGCTTACCGACCCTGTGTTTATTGCTGGAGCACAATCTGCTGCGGATGCCGCAAATGTAGTGCTTGATTGGACCGATTATTATTGGGTTTATATCTTTGCGTTTTTAATTGGTTTTGCCACAACCATAGCTGAACCATCACTTATTGCTGTGGCCATTAAAGCCAATGAAGTGTCTGGTGGTTCTATTGGTATTTGGGGCTTGCGTTTGTCGGTTGCATTGGGCGTTGCCATTGGTATTTCTCTCGGTTGTTATCGCATTGTTGTAGGCGATCCTATCCATTATTACATTATGGTGGGTTATGTGGTGGTGGTTATTCAAACACTGATAACGCCAAAACTAATTATTCCGCTAGCGTATGATTCTGGCGGCGTGACCACATCTACAGTGACAGTGCCACTTGTCGCCGCTTTAGGGTTAGGACTAGCGGAAACTGTACCTGGTAGAAACCCGCTCATTGACGGCTTTGGCTTGATTGCTTTTGCCAGCTTATTTCCGATAATGTCAGTAATGGCCTATGCGAAGATTACTGAGAAATTAGCATCTAACAAATCAAATTCTGAAAAAGAATCGTAGGAATTATTATGCATTTTAAGTTAATTATTGTGTTTAACGAAGACAGCCGTACTGACAAAATTATGGATGCGGCGCGTAGCGCAGGTGCAACTGGCGCCACTATTATCAATAACGCACGCGGTGAAGGGTTAAAGCAATCGAAAACCTTTTTTGGTTTAACGCTAGATACCCAAAGAGACGTTCTATTGTTTATTGTTGAAGAGCACTTAAGCCGCCACATTTTAGAAACAATTCAAGAAGTTGGAAAGTTTGATAGTAAACCTGGATCGGGGATTGCGATTCAAATTGATGTCGAAGACGCTGTGGGCGTTAATCATCAAATCAATCAATTAAAATCTGCTGTGGAGAACGAACTGTGAATAATAAGACAATTGTAAAATCTCAAGACGTGATGTCTAACAACTTCGTTAAACTCGACGGTATGTGTACTGTGCAAGAAGCAATCGATGCGATGCGTGCAAACGATACCGACGTGATAATTGTTGATAAACGAACTGAACACGACGCTTTCGGCATTGTTGTATTATCAGATATCGCCAAGCGGGTATTAGCCGAAGACCGTGCTCCAGAGCGCGTAAACATCTATGAAATTATGGCAAAACCACTCATATCATTACCACCACACATGGACGTTCGTTATTGTGCACGTTTATTTGAACGCTTTGGATTGGCCTATGCGCCAGTGATTGAAAACGAAGAAGTATTAGGGCTGGTGGGTTATCGTGAATTGGTTTTGGGTGAATAACGTTAGGGCGAAATAATCGTTTCGCCTAAACTCACACTATTTCTGCAAAGCGGACTAAAAGTTTGGTATGACAGATTTTAGCCGCTCAATATCACCCTGACCTACTTGATACTTAGAAAAATATGACTCCCATTGGGCAATTAGGTCTCGGGTTTCGTTTATCATCTTTGTTGCCGCGGGCTTTTTAATGCCAAAACGAAGCGATTGACTTAATAGGTTGTCGATTGAGCCAACCCTCCCTCCGTCACCAATGCCAATACCGTGTTGCAATGAGTTGTTTATCGGCAAAACATCATAAGCTGGTGATAGACGCCAATGGGCCGATTTAAACTCGTAAATCATGGCGTGGTTTCTCGAATGATCATCTGTATTACCAATGAGCACATTAAAAGCCATTCTGTAAAATAAATCGTGGGCATCTAGCGGTTCTGCGCCATATTTCATAATAAACTCAGCGAGTTGCCCATAAGAATAACTCATCTTCATTTTGTTCTCGCTAACTTTGTTTAAATGAAAAACAGAATTAGCGCTGAGCATGTGACAAGTGGGTTTAAAATTGTCTATATCGAACCTTTCAACCAGTAAAACGTCACCATTGTGTGTTGTTAGTGTGCGTGTATTGGCCACGCGACAGGGTAATTCACTGAGCATTTTCATTGATGCGTGTTCAACTTTGACAACATTGAATAAATCATCTGGTCTGTTAAATTTTGCTAAATACGAATGTAAGTTATCCTGCACAATAGTTTTAGGACGCGCACCGCCCATGCTAGAACCATATTCAAAGGCTTTCTTCGCTTCTTTGGGGATATCTTCATCGCTAAGTATCGCGTCTTTTGCTTTGAGCAAGATTGGAATATCACCAAGTGTATTTTTATTGTATTTGGGTTTAGATGAGGTGCCTGAAAGGCTAAACACTAGTGCTCCTGCGCCCATGCCCGAGCCAGCGAGAAGAAATTCTAATTTATTTTTAGGTTTGGTCTTATGAATCGACAGTATTATTTTTTTACCCCACGAATCAGCCCCTGCGTCTGACAAAGCACCAAATAACCCTTTATTGAAACTAGTTGAAAACTCATCAAGCGTTAGCGGAAGGTTAATGGGATCTAAGGGGAATGCGTTTGCTCGCTCTAAATAGCTTTTTCCGTATCTGAATTTCCCAATCCCGTTTTTCTCATCAACTTTCACAATACCGCAAATGATAGGTTTTTCTTCAAAGCCATCGATATAAACAAACGCCTTAGAAGTCATTATCTAGCTCCTGATGAGGTAACCGAGATTTTCGAACGAGATTTCGTTCTGATTCTTTGAGCTTGGTATCAATGAGCTCTTGAATATCGTCAGCAATATTCAGGTGAGCAAGCACTAATGCGAGCGACTCTGAATTAACACTCTTGCCATTTTCAATGGCTGAAACCGTATTTCGTCCGATGCCCACACGAAGTCCTAGCTCCTTTTGATCCATCTGAAGGCTTCTAGTTGATCGAACGAGTTGGCCTAGTGTTGACAATAATTCTTGATGTTTATGCATGATATAACAGGCGTAAGGTGGCTAATGTTTACAATATAATGCAATAAGTGTTGCTAGGTCAAACTCATAAGGGCTGATTAGTCAGCTTATGTTTATAAATACAGGCATAAGCAGTCTAATGCACAACTTTTTGTGCATTAAGCGTATGTATTAAGTGAATAGCGTGTTAGCAATGTTGTTAATTTATAGCTTCCTCGGCGTGTTGGCGTTTTTCTGCGTTGGCTTGCTTAACAATTTTCCACGCTGAATTTAAGAATAATAAGGCTAAAAATCCGGCGACGGCTAAATCGATATAGGCTTGATCTGTTAACCATACGCCTGAAGCTGCTAATATAATCACCACATTGCCAATAGCGTCGTTACGACTACATAACCAAACTGAACGCACATTAGCATCACCATCTTTATACTTTCTTAATAACCATACACTGACTAAGTTTGCTAATAGTGCTGCAACCGCAATGCTACCCATTGTCATAGCGTTAGGTTCGTTGAGAACAAAGAGTCTATAAATAGTGCCGGCGAAGACTAAAAAGGCCATGAATACTAAACTATAGCCTTTGAATAATGCCGCATTACTGCGAATTGATATCGACTTTCCGATCACCCACAAACTCAATCCGTAGGTTAAGCTATCTCCTAAAAAGTCGAGCGCATCAGCCTGTAATGCTTGCGATTGACCGCCAATACCACCGAGCATTTCAACGACAAACATTGAGGCATTAATCGCTATTATCCACCATAGTATTCGACGATAAGTATCACTCATTCCGTCGAAGTTTTTATTGTGACCACAACAATTTGCCATATTAAATCCTATAGAAAACTCACTAACTTAGGTGTATCTTAAAACCTCTAGTAACTAGAGGTTCAAGGGATTTATGAAAAAAATTGAGAATGTATTTAGTATTGGACAGCTTGCTAAGTTGACGAATATAAAGATCCCGACTATTCGTTATTATGAAGAAATTGAAATTATGCCACTAGCGTATCGCAGTTTGGGAAATCAGCGCCGCTACAATGAAAAGCACCTACAGCGTTTACAATTTATCGGCCACTCGCGGGCGCTAGGTTTTAGTTTAGAAGAGATAAAACAGTTAATTCATCTGCAAGAATGCAGTAATCATTCGTCGCATGAGGCCCATGATATTGCACAAAAACACTTAATAGATGTGCAACAAAAAATAAGCCAGCTGCAGGGGCTGGCTCAGGAATTATCGAATATTGTGGCGAGTTGTCATTGTGATGATGAATATCAGTGTCGAGTGTTAGAAGCCCTTAATTAAAACGAAAATGAAACAGTGACTCCACTATAAACATCATCGAGTGCTTTCCAGTCTTCGCTGTCTATTTGGCGGTAACGAACTTGCCCGTTTACCTGTACTTGACCTAATTTTATTCCACCGCCGATTCCAACATAAGCATCTAACGAATCGTTGGCGAAACGATGGTCGTGATCATAATAGTCGTCGTGATCATGATAGTGGTCGTGATAATCATCCCCATCGAAAAATTCATGGTCGTGGTAGCGATCTTCATCGAGATGACCACGACCAAATAATTCACCTAAATCGACACCTGCTTCGGCATAAATTGAAATATCAGAAAAATAACCAATGCGCCCGCCAAGTTCCCAAACAAGGTAATCTTCAACATTAAGTTTAGTAGTAACAATGTCTGCACGCCCTAATGACATTAAAACTGCACCGCCAAATCCTGAGTCGTGTTGTTTGAAATTAAAGGCAACGCCAACGCTAGAAATTTTGCTATCGCCATTAAGTTCGTGGGTTACAAATACTGATGGACCATTGCCAGAATCTTGAGCAAATACAGTGCTAGTAAGCAATAAAGTGCTAGCACACAGGATAGAAAGGAGTTTCTTCATGATTACATTCCTTGAGAGCGAGAAAACACTATAGATTGCTGAAACTGAACGGCAGTTGAAGATTGTGACAAGATCATGAAAACTTTAAAGAAACAGGTTACCATTGTTAACATTACCTCTGAGTAGAAGTTTTATATGTCATTTCTTACCAACATTGACGTTGCCATTTATAAACATAAAGCGCTATATAATGCCTGCGACCCCGCCCAACAATTGGTATTGAAAGTACTCGCCGTGATAAACCTTCGATTAGGCCAAGCGAAATTGAGGCAAATCCTTCAAGAGTTGAGTCATAGTGATGTGTTTAACCGAATTAAATTACACAACGCTTATACCAATGAAGTGCGTGATGCGTGGGTTGTACAAGATTTAGTGTCAGTAACGCAAGATGGCATTTTACTCACGCCCTATTTAGCAGACGAGCTAACTCGTCAGTCACTTCATGAAGGCTCGTTTGAAGCCATCACTGAGATTGTTGAGCGTGTACATCCAATGATGTCGGCCTATTCATGGGGACGACCAAGTGTTAGTAATACTCAGCGCATGATTCGTGATAGTTTTTATCGAAATCAGTTTAAGCTATGTAGTGAGTTATTTGAATTCAATAAGGATCCACAAAAAGTGGATTCTCTTATCAATAATACGCTGATAAAACTATGCTTTTATCCATTTAGAGAGACTGAGTTTCTCGCGATGCCACCACAAATGCAATATGTCGCCTTTGCGAGTTTATTGCGTAAATTACGCGAGAAGAACAAAGGCCGCAGCGAAGTTATCGACTTATTATCGACATTGAAAGATAAATTGACTGCACAAAATGATAACTTCCGATTATTGTTGGCAGAACAATATATTTATCAATGTAATCTAGAGCAAGCTAAAGCGTTACTGGGGCAAGAAGATACAAGCTACGGATTGCAACTCAACGGCATTCTAGCTGTTCTCTCTGGCGATACGCTAGGTGCTATTGAATTATTTCAGCAAGCATTGGTTGCTAAGAATAAATTTTCTCGTCGAAAACTCCAATATATCGGCGACCTTCATGGGCTATTTTATGCGTTCGCTCTTTTAGAGCAGGGTAGCGATCAAGCGCCTGAGCAGTTAAATGTTTTTGCAAAAGAATGGGATAATCAGCTAGAAGATCGACGATACGAAAGTGCCTATCAGCAAAGTTATGGATGTTTGCACCGTTTTAACATGGTGCTATCAGGCCGTGCTAAACAACTTGAATTAAATGAGCCATATTCTCATATCGATAATTACGCTTATCATGTTTACGTCACCGTGTGTTGTCTGAGTTTAACTTGGGCAAACCAGCGCCCCAGTGCCATATTCTTACGCCATTTAACAGAAAGTTGTCAGGTATTTAGCGAAAATGGGGAAATACTATGGGCCAAACTCGCGGCTGATTTACTAGTAAGATTTCAACAGGCATTGCCTATTGAACCTTTGTCCGGTGTTTCATCTCAAGATCTAAGTCAATTAATCCGTCGCAAGGAAAGTTGGGATTTGGCGTTAGAGCAGCTTATTGCTCTCGATAAACCTACCATTGAAATTAAGCATAAAGACCAAAAGCAACGACTAATTTGGTTGTTGCAACAAAGCCGTTATGGCAATGAATTAGTGGCTAAGGAACAAAAACTTGGTAAGTCCGGTTGGAGTAAAGGACGCACCATTACTTTAAAGCGTTTAGCACAAGAAATAGAAACTTTTGAATACTTAACGCCACAAGATCACCGAATATGCCAGCAAATTAAAGGTATATTCTCGGGTGGTTATTATGGAAAGGAACATTATGCGCTTACAGGCTATCAAGCGCTCAAAGCGGCTGTTGGTGCAACCAATGTTTATACGGAAGATGACTTAGCGGCGCCAGTGACCATTGGCGAACGTGAACCTGAGTTACTCATTACTAAAAATATTGATGGTTACTTATTGTCGATGAGTAATTTACCGAGTGATCTGGAAGATAGTGAACACAGTTATGCGTTAACGGAAATATCGAATAAATCCTATGAGTTAGTCGCTTATCAGCATAAACATCGTCAAATAGCGGAGATCGTCGGTGAAAGTGGGTTAATTGTTCCTGCTGCGGCAAAAGATAAAGTAATGCAAAGCATCAGTGTTATTGCACCAATGCTGAACATTCAATCTGATCTTGAAGGGATCAACACTAGTGTTGCTCAAATTGATGCTGACTCCACTTTGTTTATTAATATTGAACAGGCAGGTGAAGGGCTTAATTATCAAGTACATGTTTTGCCGCTCGGTGCCGATGGCCCTGCTATTGAACCAGCACAAGGCAATCCAACATTGTCATTAGATATTGGTGGAAAGCGCCAAAGTACGACCCGCAATCTTGATGCGGAGCGTCGTCAATTATTCGGGCTTTTCCAACAGATCCCGCTCTTTGAGCAAATGATCGAGTCACGTTTGTTGTGCGATCGATTAGATGAAGCGTTAGAAACGCTGCAAGCGTTAGAAAAAATTGTCAAAAATCCAGAGCACCACAATGGCCTGAGCTTGGTTTTGCAATGGCCTAAAGGGAAGAAGTTAACATTAACCGATCCTCAAGAAATGGCTCATTTAAAGCTTGCAGTAACCAAGCAAAAAGAATGGTTTAATCTAGACGGTAAATTGACCGTTAATGACGAACAGGTGATTGAACTAAAACAACTAATGGCCTTGTTAGCACAAAGTGGTTCCCGCTTTATTAAACTCGATGAACAGCAAGTGTTAGTGCTGACCAAGGAATTAGCCCAACGATTGCAAGAAATCGAAAATATGACCCTTGATGGCAAATTTCACGCAATTGCTAGCCCGTTGATTGACGAGGTAACTCAAGGCATGCGCATGAAAACACTGCATGCTTGGGAGCGCCAGCGAACCTTGCTAAAAGAAGCCGAACAACTTGAACCACAGTTACCAACGACGCTGCAAGCTCAACTACGTGATTATCAAGTTGATGGTTTTGAGTGGGCGGTGCGCTTAGCTCACTGGGGAGCAGGTGCTTGTTTAGCTGATGACATGGGATTAGGGAAAACGCTGCAGGCGATGGCGGTTATTTTGGCTCGTGCGCCGCAAGGGCCAAGTTTAGTCTTAGCACCCTGTCTCTTATACACATCTCCGAGCCCACGAGACTAGGCATGA
>CAJXRU010000112.1 GCA_913060565.1 uncultured Gammaproteobacteria bacterium
GAGATCATGCCTAGTCTCGTGGGCTCGGAGATGTGTATAAGAGACAGGGATAAAATAGTTGTTGAACTTAGCTGAATTAGTTAATCCTATGATGTAACTGTACTGGCGTTAGGTAACTAATCTGACGTTGGTGTGAGCGTTTCTTTTATTTCATCGCTAGTAAACCCTTTACGAGAAAGGTATGCGTAAGCTTTGGACTTTTCTTTGAAATCAGTTAGATCATAACGTTTTTTAGCCAGTTGATCTTTACAGCTTTGGTAAAAGTCGATGTCGCCAGTAAGTTCAAGTTGATAGAGTGTTTCTTCAAATTCACTCACGTCAATCAAACGTTGTTTAAGCTCGTTACGAATTAACGTTTGTCCTTTACCTTTTCGGTATAGTTTTATTATCTCGGTTGATAGCTCGGCTTTATCAGCTTTGATTGCCATCTTGCTTCGCAAAGAGTTTTGTTCTGGGTGTTGGGATAACGCGTAGTCTATTTGAGCACGGGAGAAGCCGCGGGTATTCATTTGAGCGTATACTTTTTCTCGGCTTATCCCATCAAAAGACATGAATCGAGACTGTAATCTATTACTGGCCATTTCGTTAAAATCTATCTCTGCTTCATCGATAACCTGCTCAAGCGCAGTCTCAATATCAATAGAAGCAATGCCACGCTTTTTTAATTTACGCTCAATTGCGCCTACACCGGTGTCGTTACTAAAGGCCGATTCGCAAAAACGTATTGCAAACTCTAGATCACTTTTTAAGTATTTGTGTTCAATGAGATGAGCAAGCACCGTTTCTATCCACTCAACATTTTCAGTTTTACGGGTGAGCTTGGTGCGAATTTCGCCAATGGTAAAATCTTGTTGGTTGAGGTGCCAGTAAGCGCTATTTAATACGTTGTCGATACTTTTTGCTTGTTTGAGTGGCGGGCGCTGCATAGATTATGTCTTCTTCTTGATATTCGCAGGACTAGTGTAGCAGAACTGAAGAATCCAAATAATTGTATTTTATGGAGTAGGGCATGAATCAAGTCGTGTCGATTCATGCCTGTAACTTTATTTAGATACTTTAGTGCCCACTTGACCGTACAGCTTAATTTTTACGATGTTGTTTATTGTTTCAAACTCAGCTTCAACGCCTGTATCTTCATGGATGAAATGGTGAGTTGCTTTGTCAGTTGCTGTTAGCGGGTAGTTATCTTTGTTAGGAAAAATGATAGAGAGTTTATTAGTGTGCTCGTTGTAAATGATATCTATTTTCCAGCCTTGCTCTTTGAACGCATATTGACCAACAAAAAACAATTGAGAGCTTTTGTTGATTGTATTCTGATTAACAAATATCGCGTTAAGATATGGCCATTGATAGTGCTTTGCTACTGAACGAAGAATATCGCCGGTTAATAATGAGCCATTGTTTGAATTGGTCAGTATAACGGCGCCGTTACCTGTTGTAACATCTAATACCATCGCACTTCTATAGCCCTGTGTACCACCATAATGAGCAATCGCTAAATTATCTCCAGTAGCCAATGTGCGAAATCCGTAATAATGATTCTCTATTTCTTGATTGAATAATTCATTGATTACGCCTTTTGAGAATACTGCGCTTTTCCCACGGTATCCTTTACCTATTTCCGTTAGAAAAGATGCTAGATCATTAGCATTTGTCCATAATCCGGCGGCTGCTTGTTCTGGATGATTACGCCATCCGCCTTTTACTGCTGTACCATTGGCTTGATGGCCATGAGCAATTGATTGATGCTTTTTTCTATCAATCGGCTGAGTGAAATCAGCTGTCTTCATATTGCTCGGCTCGATTATCCAACGCTGCATGATGCTCTCAAACGGCTGCTTAAAAATGTCTTGCATCGCAATTTCTGCCAAGGTGTATCCAGCGCCCGAATATCTCAATTGAGTTGCCGGTGGAGCAAGTACGGCTAACGCGTCGGAGTTTGTTGGCTTTACCCCGTTAACGATATCTAGATCTGAAGGAATAGCTTCGTCATGACCGTATCCCCAATAGCCACTTGGGTTGATTCCAGAGGTATGGTTGAGGATGTTTCTAAAGGTTACTGGATTATCCGATGTTTGTTTGCCTTGAGGTAATTGAAAATCTGTTAGGTAACTTTGAATGTTCTTATCAAGATCAATTATCCCTTTTTCAGCCATTCTTAATGCCCCCATCATGGCGATAGGTTTTGAGATTGAAGCTGCTTGAAATACGGTATTGCAGTTTGCTATTGCTGGAGAGCTTGCCATGGTAACGCCGTAAGTTGAGCTCCAGTCTATTTTATTATTTTTAATAACCGCTATAGAAACCGCGTTAATGTTCAATGCTTTCATACGCTGTTCAAGTGAAAACGTTGTGTTGTCAGTGTTGAGAAATTGAACTTGTTTTCGCAAGTTGTTTAAGATCGAATGTTGGCTGGTTGATGAGGAATCAGCTGTTATACATCCTTTTTTATCTAACAAATTGTTTGGTTGGGGAGCTACTGACGATTGAGCCATTGATTGGCCAAAAGGTAGCAAACATAGCGCTAGTACTTTAAGAGTGTGAGTCATTGTTTAATGTCCTTGGTATATTAATAAGGTGTATCGAAACACCTTACTGGAGTGACTTTCAAATACATGCCCAAACGGGGAAAAAAGATGAAGGAGTTGTGATTTATGGAAAATATCGATTAAAACAGAAGACCAGAATGAAATTACTGCTTCTGAATATTTCATTGCTGTTGCTTACCGTCATCTATACTCAAATGCATCTTCAAAAAACGACGGAGGAAAATGCATGAGCTATTCCATTAAAAGCAGTGTTTTTATTGTATGTATTTTGATGTCGAGTTTAGGTTTGGCGTTAGAAAAACTGCCGCATAAACCCGAAATTCAGTTGGCGAGTCGTTATCAAGCGAACATCGCTATTAGTGATTACCTTGTAAGTGAAAAACTCGATGGTGTTAGGGCGCGTTGGGATGGGCGGCAACTGATAACACGAGGCGGACATATAGTTAACGCCCCCGCTTGGTTTATTGATGGCTTTCCTAAGCAAGTACTTGATGGTGAATTATGGATTGCTAGAAATCGTTTTGATGAAGTATCTGCAATCGTTCGCAGCAAAATAGCAGATGAAATTAAATGGAAGTCGGTGACCTTTCAAGTGTTCGATTTACCGATGTCACCAAAAACATTCGCTGAGCGTTATGAGCAGTTACGACAAATTGTTAATGAAAGCACTTCTCCTTTTTTATTCTTCATTGCCCAGAAACAGCTCGCCAATAAACACCAGTTGCGTCAATGGTTAGATGATGTGGAAGCGCAAGAGGGTGAAGGCTTAATGTTGCATCATAAACAGGCGCGTTATGAACACAAACGCAGTAAAAACCTATTAAAACTCAAGAAAGTGTATGACGCAGAAGCTCGTGTCGTTGAGCACATTGAAGGTCGAGGAAAATATCAAGGAATGCTTGGGGCTATGTTGATGGAAACGAGCAATGGTATTCGATTTAAATTGGGCTCAGGGCTAAGTGATGAACTCAGACAGAACCCACCACCGATCGGCTCTCTGGTCACTTATCAATATTACGGTATCACTAAAAAGGGCAAGCCGCGATTCGCCAGTTTTCTGCGTATGAGAGCGAGTCGGCCGTAAGTTGTTAATCCGATTGAAACTATAACGCGAACATTGATTTGAATAAGCTTGTTTGTCTACGTGACACTTCAACTTTTGCGTTACTATTGAGTGTTAGTTCTAAGCCGCCAGAGCTGCATAAATCCACTTTTTTAACCGCGCTGAGTTGAATGATATTTTGGCGGCTTACTCGGAAAAAATTATTTTTTGGCAACCGTTGTTCTATTTGAGATAGCGTGCGATAAACCAAAGGTTTTTGCTGGTCGAAATACACTTTAGTGTAGTTTCCCATAGCTTCAAATCGTTCTACATCGGCTAACGTCACGAGATGGCAACGGTGTCCGTCTTTCACAAAAAATTGGCTATCAAGGGACATCATTTCTTCAGACTGTTGATTGGACTCGTGTTGGTGAGTCGTTTTAAGTCGTTCACATGCTTTTATGAGCCGCTCTTGAGTGAATGGTTTAAGTAAATAATCAATGGCATCTTGTTCAAATGCTTTCAAAGCAAACTCTTGATATGCGGTCGTAAAAATCACTTGAGGTGGATTGTCTAACTGCGTAAGAAAATCAAAGCCACTGCCATCAGGTAAATCAATATCCAAAAAGACAAGCTGTGGCTTGAATTCGTTATATTTTATTATTGCTTGTTCGATGTTTTCCGCTTCAGAAACACAGGACAGGTAATCAATGTGCTTGATCTGAGACTTTAATTCAAGACGAGCCAATCTTGAATCTTCGACAATCATTACTTTTATCATAGTTATGTTTTTCTAATTATTTAGGGGAATTGTAATCGTTGCTTTTACACCAATTGATGATGACGCTAATGATAGAGTCGATTTCTCTCCATACATTAATGCCAATCGTTGTTTGATGTTATTTATTCCTATTCCAGTGTGGGTAGAGTTTGATTGATTCACTAACAGCTCTCCGCTATTTTCGACGGCAATGAGCCATTGTTCGTCGGCTATTGCACTACGAATCACGATCTCGCCACCATGTTTGAGTTTACTAATGCCGTGTTTAATAGCATTCTCAACAAGGAGTTGTAATATCATTGGCGGCAATGGCAACATTTTTGTAGACGGGTCAATATCATATTGAACGCTGAGTTTATTTTCAAACTGAAGTTTATTAAGCGCTATATATTGCTCAACTACTGCTATTTCGTCGTTAAAGTTGATAACTTGGCTGCGATCAATCTGCATTGTATGACGCATTACTTGCGACAAATTTGCCAGCATGTCTCGTGCTTTCATCGAGTCTTCAAGAATAAGCGCCCGAATATTGTTAATCGCGTTAAATAGAAAGTGTGGATTGATTTGACTAAGCAAAACATCAAGTTGTGCACCTTTTAATGATTCAGTTAGCGCCTGTTGTTGCTGCTGAGCTGCTTTAAGCTGTTGTTGTTTTTTAAAGCCTGCATAAAATGCTGACCATGCCACCATTAAAATAAACAACACTGGAAAACTTAAAATAATTTGTTGAATTAATTCAGGGTGTTCGACTTTAAAAAGAGAAGATTGATTAGGCACAATAATGAGTGCATATATCAACATTGAAAGAAGACTACTCAACAATGAACCTAAGAAAATATGGAGACTACCAGCCAACATATTTTGGACATCGAGATATTTTTGATAATACTTTCGCAGTCCATAGCTCGCAAGAATGAGACTTAGGCCTAACACTAATGAGTTAATGAGCTCGACATAATGAAAATGGATGAAGTACTGTCGACCTGCGAGGTTAAGCAGTGTGAATGCTCCCCAACCTCCAAGGTGTAACACCCAAAAAAGTGATTTTGACTGATTTAAAGTAGGGCTGTTAAACATTATTAACTTCTTTTTATTCATGATGTTAAAAACAGGGTAAAGTAATGGCTACTTTACCCTAATATTGGTTACAGGTGGTCATTAATCCATAGACTCATGTCTTTACTTACTTTTGACGAGAATGTCGTATCAATGTTTGCATATTCTTTAGGTAATCCAGTTTTTGCTGGTTGAAATAGGTGATTTAAGCCGGGATAAATTCGAGTAGTTAGCATGTTTTTGGTGACTGCTTTCTCAATCCCTGCGATGTTTTTTTCTGCCAGCACCTGGCTATCAAGTGAGCCACTTAACGCTAACATTGGCATGCTTAGCTGTGACAAGAATAATTTTGGATCCGTCTTTATAAAATATTGAAACCAAGAGGAGCTCAACTGTTTAGATTGCGCGCGGGCTTGTTTTTCAGGGATGCCATTATTTTTTAGTAAGGTTGCCAAATCATCTTCGGAAATATTACTTTGGATAGCACTCATAATGTTACGCTGTATCTTATCGCTATTTGCGAGTGTAGCGGCGTCAACGCCACGTAACTTTTGAATATAGTATGATTGATCAATGAGTATGTCTGCTCCCGTCGTACCTGGACCAGCAAGACTAATTAAGAAACTAACATCGGGATTTTTTGCACTTGCGATTGCTCCAATAAACCCACCTTCACTGTGTCCGATGAAGCCTATTTTCTTATCTTTGAAGCGTTGTTGGTTGTTAAGAAATCGGTAAGCTGCATTGGCGTCTGTTGCAAAGTCTTGACTGGTTGCTATGCTAAAATCACCTGTTGACTCTCCGACACCTCTGTCGTCAAATCGTAAAACGCCAATGCCATTTCTAGTTAATTGATCAGCTATTACAGCCAATACCTTGTGTCCAAATGCATCACCATCTCGCGTCGTTGGACCTGAGCCTGATAGTAAAATTGCAATGGCTTTGTACGGAGTTGATGGAAGTGTCAGGGTGCCTGCTAAAGAATCATTGGTTGTTTGATTTACAAAAGTCAGAAGTTCTTGAGTATATGGCGCATTATCGAAGTTCTCTTGTGGTTTTTTAGCACGGATCACGACTTGTTTAGTTCTTGATAAATTAAGTGGCGCTTTAAAACCGCCCTGAGAATATTCCCCTTTTAGTAATGGACCATCGATAGACGCGCTATATTTTATATGCGCAGCATCTAGTGATAACTCGATGTTAGTTTTAGATACTTTGACTGAGTTAAATTCTAATCCAAATTGCTGTTGTTGTGGTACATCAACAGTTGCTGTGTAGCCGCTCTTTTGCTTTTTAAAATGAAAAATCAGCTCCATTGATTGTTCCGGTGTAATAGCTAGTTTTCCTTTCCAACTTCCGACGATGGTTTCATTGGCAAAACTTGATATTGAAAGGGCCAAGCTCGCGATAAATGTTAATGCGGTGAATGCTCTCATAATGTTCCTTAATATATTTTGTTGTCTTGAGGTAAATATTAAGGGGTAAGAAAGACAAAATTAGAAAATTTATAGCAACGGTTACTTTTCTATGTGAATGGTAAGTGACATAGCGTGGTGTCATTTTGTACGTAATGGGGTTGGTAGTTTTTCAATTTGCATGGAAAATTAGATATCAACGGGGGGCGAGTATTGCTTTTACTTCTCAAGAAAAACGTTTTCTAGTTAGTTTTTTATACTTTTATTTCCGTCAATTCGACATTTTTTTCTATCAGCATCCGGTTTATACATAAGTAACAAATACTCTCTTGCATAATGTTATGGTATAACATTACAATTGTGTGAATGATTATCAAGAGGGTTTAATTGTACAAATGAAAACACAAAATAAGATTGCGATAGAGGCTGATTCTCTTTCGATAAAGATCAATAACGATGACATTGTGAAAGACTTAAGTTTTCAAGTGAAGTCGGGAGAGATCTATGCATTGCTGGGGGGCAACGGTGCAGGAAAATCAACAACGCTGAAAACATTATTGGGTTTCCACACTCCGACAAGTGGTAAAGCGATAGTTGATGGGCATATTGTTTCTGACCATTTGGCTGCTGTGAGAAATAAAATGGCCTATTTGCCAGAAGCTGCAGCGCTTTATCCTCATCTAACGGCACGTGAAAATGTGCAGTACTTTTTATCTCTCGCTGATATAGAAAAGTCAGACTCTGAAATCAATACCGCATTTGATTGTGTTGCGCTTCAAAGCAGTGCTTGGGAGCGTCAAATGCAAAATTATTCTAAAGGCATGCGACAAAAAACCGCAATTGCACTGGCATTACTACGTGAAGCTCCAATTTTTTTATTAGATGAGCCAACATCAGGCCTTGATCCTGTTGCTATTGATGAATTTAATCAACTGCTGTGTGAGCTTGCGTCAACTGGTGCAACGATTTTCATGGTAACTCATGATGTTTACGGTGCTTGTCAGGTTGCTGATCGTATTGGCTTATTACGTAATGGTGAGCTAGTCGGCGAATTCAGTTCGTCTGAAGGAAGTCAAATAAATACTGAAGAAGTGCATGCTGCCTTTGCACAAGGGTTGCCGGCATGAATGGAAGCTACTGGTCGAAAGTTTTTACTATTGCCAAGGATGAATGGCGATATTGGTTGCGCTCAAAATTAGCCATATCGGTATTAACGGTTGGTTTATTGTTAACTCTATCATCGGTGATAGTAACAGCCATTAATACACATCAATTGGCAGAAGCTAGGGCCTCTTTACAGCATGATGCCGAGCATCGCTTCGCGGAACAACCAGACAGACACCCGCATCGAATGGTGCATTACGGGCACTATGCTTTTAGAACACCGTCGCCGTTAAGTATGCTCGATCCAGGTGTTGATTCTTACACTGGAAACTCTATTTTTCTTGAGGGGCACCGTCAAAATAGCGCGATGTTTGCAGATCATCGACAAGGAACGGCGTTGACATCTTTGGGAAGTTTATCGCCTGCATTTATTGTTCAGGTCTTAGCGCCATTGTTATTACTGTTAATTGGTTATAGCTCAATAAGTCGTGAACGTGAGTCTAAAACACTCACCTTTATTTTGTCTCAAGGAACATCGTTTTTCACGGTATTACAAGGTAAGGGGCTCGCTTTATTATCGGTTGTCGGTTTAATTATGTTACCGATGTTAGGCTCTGGTGTGATTGCCGTGAGCCAAGGTGAAAGTATCGCCATTGTAAGTAGCTTTTTTGTTGGCTATGCCGTTTACTTGCTGATTTGGGTGCTATTAATCCTCGTGTTGTCGAGTGTGTTTTCTAAAAATAGCGATAGCTTTACGACATTAGCTTTTAGCTGGATATTGCTATGTATTGTGATGCCAAGAATTGCAAGTAGTACCGCAGCTAATACCGTGCCTGCTGCTGGAAAGCTAGAGACAGACTTTGCTGTATTAGCTGAGCTTCGGCAATTAGGCGACGGTCACAATTCAGCTGATCCAGCATTTGCTAAGCTAAAAGCATCGCTATTAGCCCAATATGATGTTGCAACTATTGAAGAACTACCAGTGAATTTTAAAGGTATTGTCGCTGGCGCGTCCGAAGCTAAATTGACATCGGTATTAAACCGGTTTGCAGAGCAACGCATGGCAAATGAGTTAGCTCAGACCGAAGTTTCTCGAGGGTTTGGCTGGTTGTCTCCGATGGTGGCAATCCGCTCCTTTTCTATGATCACTGCTAATACTGGTATTGAAATTCATCATCGCTTTATGCGCGAGACTGAAACTTTGCGTTTTGATTTCGTTCAGGCTCTTAACAAACTCCATGCTGAAAAACTCAGCTATCAAGACGATGCAAATCGTGGGAAAAGCCTCAAAGATGCTAGAAAAGCGCGAGTGAGTGCTGAAAACTGGCGAGTATTAAATGCATTCAAGTTTCAAGGCGATAGCGCAAATATTCGATTATCTCGCAGCGTAATGGCGACGCTTCAATTGTTGATATGGGCGTTTGGATTATGTGTGTTGATTAGAATAATTGGGAAGCGAGTACAATGAAATACTTTTTAAATCAAATAAGTAGAGAGTGGAAATTTTTACTAGCCCAAAAATACATTGTAGTTTTGTTGTTATGTACTCTCCTAACATCAGGATTTGCAGTATTTAGTGGTTTGCAAGAAGTTAAGCAGCAAAATACAACAATTGAGCGTTTAATTGAGGCTGATAGATTAGATAGAGAGCAAGCACAAACTAAGCACGCTAATGTCGGCTCTCTTGCTTATTACAGCTTCCATTTAACCTATGAGCCTCCAAGTGATTTGGCATTCGCGGCGTTAGGCGAGCGTGATATTTATCCATGGAAACATCGAATTAAGATGTTGGCATTGGAAGGGCAGATCTATGAGAGTGATGCTCAGAATGCTGAATTGGCAAAATCAGGAAAAATAGATTTTGTATTCGTCGTTAGTGCGTTGTCTCCGTTGTTAATTATTCTGTTATTTCATGATCTATTTGCACATGAGCGAAGTAATGGACGTTTTGATTTGCTGGTTACCGCTGCGCGATCAACCTTTTCATTGTGGGGTATTCGCAGTCTAGTGCGTTTCTTGTCGGTACTGTTGTGTTTAATGATCCCATTTTGGATCGGGGCTTGGTATAGCGGTGTTGGTGTTGGTATCAGTTTAGTGGTGACCTTGCTGTGTGTTGTTTATTTAGCATTTTGGATGGCATTGAGTTTATGGCTTGGAAACAAAGGCAGTAATGCACCAAGCATTGCATCACGACTAATTGGTTTTTGGGTTGTTGTGGCTTTTATTATTCCTATTTTGGGTGATCTAGCTATTAAGCATCAAGTCGAATCGCCAAAGGGCGGCGACATAGTGTTAACCCTGCGTGAAGCGGTGAATGACGCGTGGGATATTCCAAAAAGAGTCACTATGAGGGCATTTGTTGCAACACATCCACAATGGAAAGAGCACGTTGCTGTTGAGCGTATGTTTGAATGGAAATGGTATTACGCATTCCAGCAAGTTGGCGATCAAAAAGCAGGACGCTTATCACGTGCCTATCAAGACGCAGCACAAACAAAGTATGACTATGCAGGCTACGTTTCATGGTTATCTCCCCCGTTATTGCTGCAACGAAAACTAACGCGCTTAGCAAACACTGATGCGATAGCAGCATTTAATTATGAAAAGGGAATACGTCAATTTCATAGCGAATTACGTGCGTTTTATTATCCATGGTTATTTACATCAGAAAAGTTCACTAAAGAAGCACTTGTTGACTTACCGGTCTTTCAGCCTGTATCGCAGCGAGCTCTGAAAAAGTCATCTCAATTAATTGAAAATAAGGTTACAAAATGAAGACCCAGAGTCTAAAGCTATCAACTATCAGTTTATGTCTTGCTAGTTTATATAGCGGTATTGCCACCGCTGAGGAAAAGAAAGAAACACAAAACATTGAGAATGTTGTGGTTATTGGCGCTTATCAAGGCGAGAAAGTTGCCAATTTAGCGGGCAGCTATGAAATGATTGGACGCGATCAACTCGAATATTTACACGTTAATGACAATGTTGAGCTATTTACTAAACTACCGGGTGTTTCTGTGTCTCGTTATAACCAAGGGCCAATTAATGCTGATTTATCGATTCGTGGGTTCGATGGTGATGGGACAACACCACATGCCAAGTTATTGATTGATGGTATTCCTTCAAATTTGCATAATGGATTTGGTGAATTAGAACAGATGTTTTCTACGAATATTGAATCTATTCAAGTGTTTAAAGGGACTAGTGATGTCAGACATGGCTTGTTTAACATCGCTGGAAATTATCAAGTCTTTAGCCGTAAAGATACTGATGTGGCGGAACTACAAGCAACATTAGGAAGTTATGACAGTAAAGAGTTGCAGGGATATGCTGGCTTTGAAACAGGCCAATTAACACATAATTATAGTGTCGGTGTTCGTCAGTCTGAAGGGTATCGTGACAATGCTGATCTTGAACGATATGCGTTTAACGGACGATGGTTTTATCAGTTTGATGAGAGTTTAACTGTTGGCTATATTAGTCGCTTTTCTCACTTTGATGCTGATGCGCCAGGGTATCTAAGTGCTGAACAAGCAAAAAACAACCCAAGAAGCTCGGCGAGTTATGCCAGTGAAGATGGCGGGGATAAAACAGTATTTCATCACAGTGTGCATGTCAATTATGTGGAAGATGATTTGATCGTTGACGGCAAGGTGTTTCATCAGTCATTTGAACGTGAGCGCTGGGTAAGATTTAGTGAGGCGGGTTCATTAAACAATAGATATGATGATCAAACACACGTTGGACTTATGGTTGATGTTAGCTATCAGCTAGATCCAAATTGGACATTGCTTGGTGGCATCTCTTATCAGTCAGAAGATGTGCTTGAGCAGCGTTTTGGTACTATTGGTCAGTCTAGACAACGAGATGTGAATAACGCATCGAGAAATTTCGACTATCAGTTGGACTCTTTAGGAAGCTACGTATCTTTAGAGAATCAGTTGACTGCTCAATTTTCATGGAATATTGGTTTAAGAGCAGACAAGCTTGATGGTGATTTCAAGGCTAAAAGTAAAGACGGCATCGTATCAGAGCGTGATATTTATGATTTTGGTTGGATAGTACAGCCAAAATTGAATGCCTTCTATAACCTTAATGATGCATGGTTATTGTTTGCTAACTTCGGTGAAACTTTTCAACATCCTAGAGGTTCTTCATTGTATACCGCTGGAGATGTTAACTCGCGTGATGTGTCAAAAAATGTCGGCTGGGAATTTGGTGCGCAAGTAGCTATTTCTGATGATGCTACATTGCGATTGTCTACGTGGCAACAAACCGCAGAAGATGAATATATCAGCGTTGATGGCGAGTCTAAAAATATCGGTGAAACTAAGCGTAACGGTTGGGAGCTTGCGACGAATTGGCAGGTGACTAGCCGTGTTGAGCTATGGGCTAACTATAGCCACACTGATACAGAAATTGTCAATACAAGTATAAGTAATGCGGCAAATATTAGTAATGCATTACGCTCAATCCCTGAATATACAGCTTCAGTTGGTTTAACTGCCATAATCAATGATCAATTAACCACACGTTTTCATGTCGATACACAAGGTGACTATTTCGTCAATGAAGCGAATCTTGGTGGAGAATTTGGTGATTATACATTGGCTAATGCAAGTATCGACTACGACGTGGATTGGGCGTTATTGAGCTTTAATATTAATAATGTGTTTGATGAATATTTTGAGTATGCTTATGATTTTAGCAGCGATGGAACCGCGACTATCCATTCGCCTGGTGATGGACGTAACTTTTCTTTATCAGCTAAGTTTACGTTTTAAGCATAGATGTTAACGTCGTGTATTAAGCCCTCAATTTTTAATTGAGGGCTTTTAAGTTGCTTATTGGGTAACGTCGATTTTTTCGATGTCATCCATCAGATTTAATGGCTTTTTACTGTTGTCATCGAGCTGAAAATCAAGTTGTACATGAGCGCCTTTTGTGCCTGTCGCACTTGCTTTGTATTTCCATTGTTTTAATGCACGACGACTTTCTTTATCAAAAATACCTTCAGGTACCGATTTCACAACTGAAATATTCATCACGTTACCCGCAGGCATAATATCAAATTTTAAAACCACGGAACCGGCAATACCGCCTTTTGCAGCCGCAATTGGATAACGTGGTTGAATACGAATTTCTGGTTTCGCTGATTCGGTTGCACCTTTTGGTGTTGGTGGATTCGCAAACGCAATACTTGTCATAAATAGCCCAGCAAATAGACCCGCAATGAGTTGAGCTGGACGATTCACAGTACTGTGATCTTTTAGCATATTGATTCGTTTAAACATAATATTCCTTTGAGTGTAGTTGGTATCGATACATAGACGATGTTGGGCACTTTGCGCGCAATGAACCAAGGCTTTGCTATATTCAAGGCGGTCGTTAGTGCTTTTTTGTTGTAATACATAACTGTCACAAGCAATTTCCTGACTTTTTCGAAAATTGCGGTAACCCAACCAAACCAATGGATTAAACCAACAACAGCTTAAGATTATCATTGCTAATAGATTCATTAGGTTGTCTTTACGGCTGTAATGGCACAGTTCGTGTTGGATAATTAGCTGTTGCTGTTTGCGGTTGTAGAGCCGGTTAAAATTACTCGGTAACACGAGTTTTGGCGTTAGTACGCCAATAAGCATTGGCCCTGAGATTTCTGCGTTGTGAAAAGCGCGTAGTGATTTAGGCAATGAAATAGGCAACTGTTCTTGCTTAATCGCTATTAGCTCGAGTTTAAAGCGATTTCGAAATGTTGAATGAATGCTTGCTAACGCAACGATTATTGCACCAAATGCCCACATTAATTGCCACGTAATAATCTCGCCCATTTGCGCACTTTGTGAATTTAAACTCACAATATAGCGGCTAATTTGACTGTCGTTGCCAATTGCCAGATACGAAGAGAAAGAATTGACTGTAATGGCAATAGGGATCATTAACCACAGCAAATAGCTCATTGCGCCACCGAGGTATTTACTGGTATGTCGCTCGTTGAGCATCAGTAAAACAATAACGATGCTCAACAACCATTGCTGCGATAATATCCAGCTAGCCATTGTCTTTCTCCCACTGGTTAATGAGATCTTTTAATTCACTAATATCGTCTTTTGTCAGTTCATCACTTTTAACAAAGTGGGATACTAATGGGCTTAAACGGCCACTAAACATGCGCTCGATTAAGCTTTTGCTTTCTTTAAATGTATATTCGTCGCGAGCAAATAGCGGAGAATAAAAATAACTACGCTGAACCTTTTCAAAGTTTATGGCTTCTTTTTTCACCATGCGATTGAGAAGAGTCTTTACGGTTTTTTCGTGCCAAGGTTTAGTTTCATTCAAGCGCTCAATGATCTGTTGAGCACTTGCAGGGTGACCTTGCCAAATGGCTTCGAGCACTTCAAATTCGGTTTTACTAATTTCTGTCATGACATTCTTAATTAAGTTGGATTAAATATTGATTACAATTGTAGTCTTAACTATTACATCTGTAATTTTGTTTTGCAAATCTTTTTTCGCTAATGTGTCTATTTTACTCAATAATGAATAATGAATAATGAATAATGACTGTCTCTTATACACATCTCCGAGCCCACGAGACTAGGCATGATCTCGT
>CAJXRU010000113.1 GCA_913060565.1 uncultured Gammaproteobacteria bacterium
ATACGAGATCATGCCTAGTCTCGTGGGCTCGGAGATGTGTATAAGAGACAGATCGAGAGCCGCAACTTGCTATTGAAGATAACAAGCTTCGAGAAGATCTCTATTATCGTCTAAATGTCATCTCGCTTTACATGCCGCCGCTAAGTGAACGAGAGCACGATGGATTAAAATTAGCCGAGCATTTTTTACATCATTATAGTGATGTGGAAGATAAGAGTTTTGCCGGTTTTTCTACTGATGCTGAGCAACTAATCTCAGATTATTCCTGGCCAGGAAATGTCCGTCAATTACAAAATGTTATTCATAGTGCGGTTGTGATGTCACAAGGTCCAATGATTTCAAAAAAAATCATTGCGAGCCAACTAGAAGCTCGTGGTGCCAGCATGTCTCATCAAGCTTCAAATCATCGCGCTGTTGTTAGTGATGGCAAAAGCGCTGAAATGCCGTTAAGCCATGATGATGGACAATTATCGTTAGCAGAAATAGAGCGCAGAGCAATTACGCAAACGATTAAACGTTGCAGTGGTAATGTGGTCAAAGCAGCTAGTGAACTAGAAGTAAGCCCTTCTACGCTTTATCGTAAGATCCAGCAATGGCAGGAATCAAGTGATGAGCTCAATGAGCACAATTGATAAGACTATTTTTAAATTGCAAAAATGATGAACCGACGTGTTGCAATACGCAATTGCGAGTGCTTTTCATAATGAGATTTATTAATTAGGTTGTTGATTTATAATGTTTTATATTTATTTTTAAGAGTGGAACAATAGTTGAATTGACATGAATACACCTTGTTAAGGATTTCATGTTATGTCAGTTTATTTAAAGCAATTGTTACGGCCAATGTCGTTGTTATTTTCTAATACGGCATGGTTATTTGGCGCCGAGATTTTAGCGAAATTATCGCGCGTTGTTACCATTATTGTTCTAGCTTTTATGCTGTCTCCAGTCTCTTACGGAACAGCAATGCTTGCTTTAGCCTGTCATGAATTATTTTCATTATTTTTAAAGGCCGGCGCTGGCCCACAAATTATCCGCTGTAGCGACACACAACTTTCACGCTATGTTCAAAGCGGAACCATTATTCAATGGGGCATTTGTCTACTAATGCTGTCTGTGCAGCTTATTGGCGCCAGTATCGTTGCCAAATGGTACAACAATCCCGATATCGCGCAGTTGCTCTATGTCATGTCGCTAACCTATCTGTTATACCCTTGGGTTAGTGTGCGCGTGTTTTTAATGCAACGGGCTAATAACATGCGTGGTTTTGGTATCCGCCATGGCTTATGTGTTAGTGCAGAAAACTTATCTATCGCGCTATTTGCTTGGTATAAAGCGGATATTATGGCGGTTGCTTATGGAAAGTTAGTATTTTCAGTGTTGTGGCTAGTGCTATTTATAAAGGTGCCCACCCCTCGTTTTTTATGGCAATGGCATTGGCCAACGTTAAAATTGTTGCTGTCACGATCAGGCCAGATTTTTAGTAGTGAGCTGTTAAAAAGCTTACGTTTACACCTCGATACTTTTATAGCCGCTAAGGTAATGTCGCCAGAACTATTTGGTTATTATAGTTTTGCGAAAAACGCAGGTATTGGGCTCAGTCAGTCTATTGGCAATGTATTCAATGCGGCGCTTTATCCATTTTTGTGTAAATTGCAGCGTGTCGGCACACTCACTAATCATTTGCTGATGGTGTATGTGATAGCAATAGTTGTTGCTTTAATTTTTGTTGTACAGGCCTGCGCCGTTCCTATTTATTTACCACTGTTATTTGACGAAAAATGGCAAGAGATGACGTTTGTCGTCTCTGTTATGTGTTTAGTTGCAATGCCTGCACTACTGCTTGATACCCGTTGTTGTCTTAGTCGCGCACAGGCTCAGTTCACTGCAGAAATCGTTGTTCGTCTTATTTGCTTGTTAATTAGCGTAATACTATTAGTCACTCTCAGTCCGAAACAGCCACTAGCATTTGCTTATGTCATGCTATTGAGTAGCTGTGTCTGTTGTTTTGTCGTGTTTTGCGCGCCAATTGTTAATAAAACTATTTTGCGTTTTAAAAGGGGAGTTCGCCATGAATATTAATAATGTTCCTATCGTGTCAGTGGTTGTGCCGATGTTTAATGTCCAAGCATATATTGCCAAATGTATTGACTCTGTGCTTGAACAGTCCTTAAGACAACTTGAGCTGATTTTGGTGGATGATGGCTGTACCGACAATACCTTGGCTATTGTTAACAAATACAAAGATCATCGAATTCGCGTTATTTCACAAGCTAATCGCGGTTTATCTGGCGCGCGTAATACCGGTATAGATGTGTCTAGAGGACTATATGTCGCGTTACTTGATGCAGATGATTATTGGGCAAGTGATAAACTAAAACAGCATGTAAAGCATTTGAACTCACGTCCGCTGGTGGGTGTGAGTTATTCGCCATCACTGTTTGTTGATGAGCAAAATCAATTGCTAGGCATTGGTCAGTTTCCTAAACTACATGACATTTCGACGCAACATGTCTTTTGCAGAAATCCCGTTGGTAATGGCTCAAGTCCAGTTATTAGACGCTCTCTGTTAGAAGAAGTCGCGTATTACGATAAGGGCAGTAACCGCTATCGTAAAATGTACTTCAACGAGTCATTGAATCAATCAGAAGACATTGAATTTTGGACGCGAATTGCATTAGTCACTCAATGGAAGTTTGAGGGGATTGAAGTGCCGTTAACATTTTATCGCGTCAATCAAGGCGGTTTGTCTGCCAATATTGAGCGGCAATTTGCATGTTGGCAAAAAGCGGTTGAACTCAATAGGGATAAAGCGCCGGTTTTTTTCAACCGCTATTATCGTTTGGCAAAAGCTTATCAATTACGATACATGGCAAGACGTGCTATTCAAAGTAACGAAAAATGGCTCGGATTGAGCCTTATTGTTAAAGCACTTTGCTGTGATATGAGGATTCTATTCCAAGAACCAAAGCGCACTGTTATTACGCTAGGCGGCGCACTATTGAGATTATTGCCATTGTCGCTATATCTCAAATTAGAGCGCAGTGCGATGCACTACTTAGGTAAAAAACAAATTAGTTAGGACTGATAATTGGTAGATAAACGGTGAAGCAACTGCCTTGACCGACCGCCGATTCTACCTCAATCTTGCCATCGTGTTGCTCAATAATGCGATGGCTAATGGCAAGCCCAAGTCCTGTGCCTTGACCCACGGGTTTGGATGTATAAAAAGGCATAAAAATTTGAGCTAACTTTTCTTTTGCGATCCCCATACCGTCATCCGTTATTTTAACAAAGATATTATTACCACTGACACCTGTCGATATTGATATTTTTCCTTTACCTTCAATCGCCTGTCCTGCATTTAATAGCAGGTTCATGAGCACTTGATTAATTTTACTTGGAAACATTAAGGTGGCGGGGACAGTGCCTAAATCAACGTCAATATCACAATGATATTTTAATTCGTTTTGCGCCATCACTAAGGTCGCGCTTAACCCTTCATTGATATCTGAAAGCACCTTGTCAGGAGAGTCATTGCGAGCAAATTTTTTGAGGCTTTTGATGATTTCTGTAACACGCAAGATGCCGTCGTTGGTGCTATCGATGAGAGGGTTTATGTCGTCGATAATAAACGCAGCATCATACTTTGCGTAAAGTTCAGCTATTTTTTGTGACAATTGGGGCGCGTCAGGGAATGAATTTAACTCGTCCAATAGTTGTCTTATATCAGACCAATAATGCTGGAGTGTATCAATATTGCTTTTAACAAAGCCTATCGGGTTATTTATTTCATGGGCAACACCCGCCACCAATACACCTAAGCTTGCCATTTTTTCATTTTGAATTCGCTGGGCTTCACTTTCTTTCAAATCTTTATGACTTTGTTCTAACTCTTGCTTGCTCGTTAATAGTGCTTGTTCACGTTGACGGATAGTTTGACTCATTTGATTAAAGTTCTTGGTTAATGTCGCTAATTCTTTGATTTTTATCTCTGTCTTGAGCGGTTCGTAAACATCACCGTATTCCAATGAGTTTGTTGCTTTAGCTAAACCCAAGACGGGACTTACAATGTAGCGGCGTCCATAATAAAAAGCCAAGCCAGAAATAATCAATATTGCGATAACAATAAGCACAGTAAGCTGGATAATAAGCTGGTCTATTGCCTCATTTATGGACGTATCATCATAAACAAAAATTAATGAAAGTCCGTCAATAGCCCAATCTATATGACGAGTAATGCCGTTATCTACAGTACCAAAACTCGCTATTAATTCATTATTGTAAAGGAGTTTTATAGCGAGCCCTTGTGGTGTGCCTATTGTTTTAATAAGCGCATCTACTGCTATCGACACTGTTAAGATCCCTTCTACTTCGCCATGGTATCGAACGGTTTGTGCAAGTACCCAATAATAATTATTTTCTACTTTCTTGATGGCAATATGTTGGGTTTGTGAGCCATTTAGCAGTGATGGAATCCAACTCGCATCGTCATGATAGAATGCGGCGTTGCCGTGAGTCGCGTAAATAAACTGCCCTTGAAAATCGAGTAGACTGAGTTGATGTTGACGCCCTAAAAATTTTAAGTGGCTAAAATATTCTGCAATTTTTAACCGATTAACATCACTTTGCATCATTGATTGAATGATTAATGGGTGCTCACTTTGTTCTTTGAGAATCATTTGATGATTGGTTAGAAATTGACGATAACTTTTACTGATGGTATCTGTTTCTAATTTCACAAACGTTTGTTGCTGCTGGTCAACCGATTTTACGGCCTGGCTCACCACAATAAATGACGTCAACAAGGCGAGGGCAAGGTAACTTACGAAAATAAACCTTGCCATGGCAAACGAAATTGAAATTTTCTTCATTGCTTTTGTAACTCGCTATCTAAATTAATGAGACGAATAGCATTGTCTGCATCATAAAAGCCCATGCGATAATCAGCGCTATCTAACGCTTCGTGGGCATTACTGTGTTGTTGGGAATATTGACTAAATGGCTTGTGGTATGTCTTTATTAAACCACTGACTGGCGCTTCTAAATTTTCTAATGCTTGATGCAGCGACTTGCTGTCGATTGTTTTATTACCTGTAAGTTGAACTTGTTTTAGTGCGCCAATGAATAGACGCGTGAGATCATAAGCATGGATAAAGCCGGCAGTTGCAGGAATGTCTTTTGGAGCTGTGATAGATGATATCTGTGTTAACAAATTAAAAACGTGTTTGCTTTTGGGCGTTGGCGGAGATGAGATAAATGAAAACTTTGATTGAATAAACTGCAGATCGATAATGTCTCGTTCTTTAATGGTGACTTGATGGGCAAAGTTGCCGCCAGTAACTCCCCAGTGACTGCGGATAGCTATCCCTGGATTTAGTGCTGCTAGTTCTTTGGAAAAAATAACGCCTTCTGGTGAGTTGCCAACAAATATGATGACATCGGGCTTAGCAGCGACAATATCATGTAAAATTAACCTTGCTTGACTATTGTTTAATCCCCAATTGAATCGTTTTACGCCAACGCCTTGGATGTTCTTATTACGCAGAGCATGAGACATCTTTTTGAGATTGGAATGGCCCCAACTTGTATTTTCTAGCAACAAATAGGGCTTTTTAAATCCTTGCTTCAACGCTTGGTTGATAATGAATTCACCGGCGTTGCTATCGTCAATTGATAGTCTGAAAATCCAGTTCTCTTGGTTTGTACTTCGCGTAATAAGACCTGCTGCTGCCCATGGAACTAACGTTAATATTTGCTGTTGATTAATAAAGTCTTTATTTGAAAGCAGCGGAGGAGAATGTAACCCACCAAATACTGCAATCGCGTTCTTATCTTCAATGAATTGCTGTAAATGTTTGGCACTTCGGCGAGAGTTTCCACGATGATTTTTCGTAACAATTTTTATTTGATGGCCATTGACTTGATGATTTTCTTCGCTTAAAGCGGTGTTCATGCCCAGTTCAATTGCGTTTGCTGCCGCAGACATCGTGGTAAAGTCGGCATCTAAGTATAGGTGTAAAGGCTGTGGTTCTTTAGTCGAGGCATTGACTGAAAAACTCAATGATGTGCTGATTATCAATAACCAAACTTTAAAATTTTCCATTATTATTCAAATCCTTGCTTTCGATATTATTTAATCTAATCACAATTCCTCCATAATATAAACCAATGAACGTGGGCCTTTTTTAAATTAAAGGCCCATTTAGACGATATATCGTTAAATTGATGCTTTAACTCCTTGAATAATCTGCATGAGATAATTAGTTTGTTGCTGCACTAATGCCACATCACCTCTACTTTCAACATTGAGTTTTAACGATGAATGAGGAGAAGACTGGCAAAGACTAAAGCGCCAATTACGAAAAGACATCATTAAGCCATCGGTATGTTTGATTTCTAGGGCTTGAGCTGCGAGCTGCTGTTCTATATCGCTTAGCAAGCTCTTTGGCTGGGTTATTTTACTGTCGATCTCACCAGAGGTTGGATAAGCCAACATTTGCTGATTAATAAGCTCACTGAGGCTACAGTTGGTTGTAGATATTAATTCACAAATCATGAGCCACGGGATCATGCTACTTTCACAATAAAAGAAATCTTTAAAATAATGATGCGCATCAGTCGCGCCTGCGTAAACAGCGTGCTCTTTGCGCATAACGTGAGTCATTGGCATTTGACCTGTATGACACTCGATTGTCTCGCCCCCTAATTTTGATACCGTGTCGACGGTATTCCACATTAGACGCGAATCATGGACAATTTTTTGCGCAGGCTGCTTAGTGGCAAATTGTTGAGCAAGTAACGCGACGATGTAATAGTGTTCAACGAGGTTACCTTGCGCATCAAAGAAGAAACAGCGGCTAAAATCACCATCCCAGGCGAGTCCGAGATCGGCATGATGGCGCTTGACTGCATCACTTGTTTTACGTTGATGATGTGCTAACTCGGGGTTTGGCGCACCATGCGGAAATTCACCATCTGGCTGATTGTTAAGTTTTATCAATTGAATCGGTATTTGTTGCGCTAGAAATGCACTCTCTAATGCATTAATCACATTACCAGCCATACCATTGCCTGCGTTGACAACAATACGTAGTGGTTTGATGTTATCTGTTTGGATAAAGCTCAAAATTTGCTGAACATAAGATTTGATATAGTTTTGATAAACGAGTTTACCCGCTTGTTTAGGCATAGGTGGCTCATGGTGTAAAATTGATTGCTGCAATATATCGAAATGTTTCTTTTGACAAATGAACTGATTTTTCTGATCGACAATTTTAAAACCATTGAATACTTTAGGTTGAGAGCCTCCTGTAATCATGATTCCGCCATCTGCCTGACTAACGGTATTGGCAAACGTCAGCTCTTCCGTGCCGCACACGCCAATATCGACTACATTACAGCCACAATTTTTGATGCCTTTAACCAGTGCTAGTTTTAAAGAAGGCGTCGATAATCTATTGTCACCGCCAACCACTAAACATTTCGCATCTAGATAGGTTGCGACGGCAACGCCTAATCGATAGGCAATATGTTCATCAATGTCTTTATGGACAATACCGCTGATTTGAGATGATTGAAAACAAGTTAGTGTATCCATGTTATTTCCCCTGATCTGACTGGCGTTTGTTGGTGTTAAATAGCGAATACAATTGATGGCTTAAACCATTGTCTGTAAGAAATGTGTTCCAACGCGTTGTTAATGGAATGTCGACTCGTTGCGCAACTAATGGAAAAACAGCGTTATCTACTATCAGTGATGGGCAAGCGTTAAAGTATTGAGAGGCTAATCTCAATGTTGTTGAATAAGCTGACAGCGGCTCACTTTGTAGTGCTTTTCGGCAATTATCGAATGTGGTTGGAAAATGAATTTTCATGATATCAATCAGCTGTGCTGCATCAATCATCCAACTGTTAATCTGAGATGGCTGTGCAAAGAATTGGCCGTTAACTGGATTGTCGAGAGTGACAAGATAGTTTTCATCGGTTAACTGGGCACCCAGGCACAATGAATGCTCGAATGCGTCAAAATCTGCGATTGGTTGCCAATGATGAAAGATGGCTAACGTGGCTTTGTCTTGCTGTAGTAAGCTCATTTGAGCGGCACATGTCAAAGCAATACCGCTGCCTCGTTCACTTGGCGCGCATAATATCGTGGCATCGATATTTAGTTGTTTAACGACTTTTTTAATGGCTCGATGAAATTTGCTGTGACAAAAGATGATTGGTGAATGACAATCCAACGGACACACTAACTCCAATGTATCGGAAATGAGTCGTTGAGCATTTGTTATTTGCTCACTTTCAACAAGAATGACTGGCGTTATCATAGACTGTGCTCCATCAGCTTAGATTGGTTACCAACATTACGTTATTGCTGTCATTATTTTTCTTGACGTTTTTTGCGTAGTTTTTTAATAACGAGAGAATGCTATTGTTGGTATAACCTAATAGAGCAGGGATCATTCCATGATTTAGATTGCGTTAAAAATCAATTATTTATTGTTTTTCTTTTGTAAATGGAGGGAGTTTATCGGCGTGTTATTTGCAGAATGCAAACAAATTTGAAAATACAGCTTTGTTAATGTTCATCGAGGATTTTATGGGGCTGTACTTTTGCTTCTGGAAATTTTTTCTGGTGGCTGGCTAATGCTTTTTTCATGTGCTGAAAATTCTCAAAGCTTGGTACACCATTATCTTGAGCGTCAGACTCAACATGATTTTCACATTCAAAATCATCAATTAGCATATCTTCATCAATCGTTGGCTCTTGGCTGATGTTATCTGACGGTGAGAAGTCAACGCGTGGAATCCAAATATCTAAACTTGAATAAATAACAATAAGAACAAACGGCAGGGCTAGCCAAAGCAACTTGGGTTGGAAAAACAATCCAAGCGTAATGAGTAAGCATGTCAGTGTTATGTAGATCAGCAGCAGCTGTATTTTAGGTTGCATCATCCATAATTCCAATCTCACGGGGTGAAATGTACTGCGCTGATTCACTCCCTGAATCAATTACCTACAGTTTAACAATAATTTACAACTTGTATAGCCCTTTATGTTAATTAAATGTTATTTTGAGGTCAATTTCTCAATCGCCGCTAAATAGGTGCCAGTGGCTTCTTCTGCACTTGAAATGCACGTATCTAAGTCGGTCAACTTGCCATCTTTCAAGCTATATATCCAACTATGAAGTTGCAGCTCTTGGCCTCGAGACCAAGCATCTTGAACAATTGAAGTGTGAGCGACGTTCATCACTTGCTCGATAACATGTAATTCTGTTAAGCGATCTTGCTTAGCAACTGGATCAGAAAAGGTTTTTAAATGAGCACTGTGTTTATGTTGCACATCTTTGATATGTCGCAGCCAATTATCCACTAAACCAAACTTTGCGTTATTCATGGCTGAGTTGATACCACCACACCCGTAATGGCCTGTCACGATAATGTGTTTTACCTTCAAAACTTCAACGGCGTATTGAATAACTGATAAACAATTTAAATCGGTATGCACAACACAGTTGGCAACGTTACGATGAACAAAAAGCTCTCCCGGTTTTAATCCAACAATTTCATTGGCCGGTACACGAGAGTCAGCACAACCAATCCATAAATATTCTGGGTTTTGTTGATCGCTAAGTGATTTAAAGAATCCCGGCTCTTGTTGTTCAACTTGTTGAGCCCATTGCACGTTGTTCGCAAATAAATTCGGTAAAAATTTCATGAAGTACTCTTTGTGATTTAAATGGAAAGACATAAAATGTCAAAGCTGCGCTAATAATAACGGTATTTTAACCATTTGGATAGCGTGTGTTGGCTGGTCGGAGTGGGTATTGGTTATAAAAAAGGCAACCGAGGTTGCCTTTTATTGTCTGCTATAGAATGTACTGTGTTATTTGATTTCTTTACCAGCGGCTTGAAGGTCAGCGTGGTAGCTAGAGCGCACCATAGGACCACTTGCTGCGTGGGTAAAACCAAGCTCTCGGGCGATATCACCCAGCTCATCAAATTCACTCGGTGGTACGTAGCGTACAACAGGAAGATGATGCTTACTCGGTTGCAAATACTGACCTAGTGTTAGCATATCTACATTGTGAGCACGTAAATCTTTTAGCACTTCGACAATTTCTTCATTAGTCTCACCAAGTCCCATCATTAAGCCTGATTTCGTTGTCACTTGAGGGTGCATCTCTTTGAAACGCTCAAGCAACAATAGTGAGTTTTTATAATGAGCACCAGGTCGAACTTCACGATATAAGCGTGGCGCTGTTTCCAGGTTGTGATTTAGAACATCTGGTGGCTCAGTAGCAAGAATATCTAATGCCTTGTCCATACGACCTTTAAAATCAGGGACTAGAATTTCAATTTTAATCTCTGGCACAGCCGCGCGAATTTCACGAACACAGTCAGCAAAATGTTGAGCACCGCCGTCGCGAAGATCATCACGGTCAACCGATGTGATAACGACATACTTTAGCTTCATGTCTTTAATAGTCGCCGCAAGCTTAGTTGGCTCTTCTGCACTTACTGGCAGAGGTCGACCATGGGCAACATCACAGAATGGACAACGACGTGTACAAATAGCACCTAAAATCATAAAGGTTGCCGTACCGTGGTTAAAACACTCAGATAAATTTGGACAAGATGCTTCTTCACACACCGAATTTAAATTGTGTTTGCGCATTGCACCTTTGATTTCGTCAATGCGTGCTGAGCTACTTGGCAACTTTACGCGCAGCCATTTTGGCTTTCTTAGTACTTCTGCTTTTTCTTGCTCAACAATTTTAACTGGAATGTACGCAAGCTTGTCAGCATCACGTAATTTCTCACCAGCGACAAGCGTAGATTGTTTAACCTTCGTCATTGTTAAATCCTGTAATTTCTTTAACCTCACTGTAATCTAACAGTTTGGTAATAATTGGCATGAGATCTTGCTGTACGCGGTTGACCTTATCAACGTTGCTATAATCACTGACTTGAATCATTTCTAGTCCAGCATAACCACATGGATTAATTTGTTTAAATGGCGATAAGTCCATATCGACGTTAAGTGCTAAGCCGTGAAACGAACATCCACGACGAATACGTAAGCCCAAAGATGCAATTTTCTTTTCATCAACATAAACGCCTGGCGCATCGGCTTTTGGATAGGCGGTGATGTTATAACCCGCCAATAATTCTACCAATGATTTCTCTATTCGAGTTACTAACTCACGTACCCCAATTTTTAGGCGTTTAATATCAAGGAGAAAATAAGCGACTAATTGACCTGGACCGTGATAGGTTACTTGACCGCCACGATCAACTTTTACAACCGGGATATCACCAGCAAATAACATGTGCTCTTCTTTGCCTGCTTGGCCTTGAGTAAACACAGGTGGATGTTCAACAAACCAAATTTCGTCGTGAGATTGCGCATGGCGATTATCGGTATAAGCTTGCATTGCATGCCAAACACGTTCGTAGTCGCGTTCACCTAGATAGCGATAGACGATTGGTTGCTGTGGTGATTGCTCAGTCATAAAACCTCAAAAACTATAGAACGTAACGTACGATATCGATACTTGAAAGTGCTTTATATAGACTTTCGATGTGTTCTTTGCTCGTCACAGTAAGCGAGTATGAGATAGAGTGATATTTACCACTACTGCTTGTTCTTATTCCTGGTAGACGCTTATAGGCGTTTGGTACCAATTCTTCTAGAACGACTTCAACACTTACAGGCAACTGGTCTGTTGCATCGCCCATGATACGAAATCCGAATTCACACGGAAAATCTAAGAGTTCATCAAATTTAGTGTCCATTGTAGTCTCCAACACTTATTAGGATGACAAGTCATGCTTGTCTTTATTGATAGGTTAATACACGACGTTGAATGAAGATAGCGAAGTTTAGCGTAAGCTCACCAATTGTCGGTATTTTGGGCATCTTACTGGGAGCCCAAAAAATTCGAGCTATCTTAACTGATCATCTATGCGGGGGCTAGCACTATGGGCGAAAAGTTGGATGTAGTCGTGCAGATCGGATGATTGAAAAATTAATGATAACTATTACGTTAACTGCTGATTTCATTGTGTTTGATAGCTATGCTGGTGTGAGTGGTGTTCGGTGACAGCTCGTGAAACGGCCGCAAAAATAGAGTTTGAAGGGTAACGCTTAACTTTCGAGACTGTTTTTAACCCTAAGGTAGATGTCAGTAGAAAGTGTCATTTAATAGTCGTTTTTCCAAGCTATTGGTGGGTATATGTTATATCCATTCGGTTTTTAGGCATTAAAAAAGCCACTGAAAAGTGGCTTTTTAAGAAACGAGGCTAATAATTAACTAAACCAACCGTCAATCATTTGCTTAAAGTAATCCATCGTGCGTTTGAACCAACTGCCTTGCTCTACTTCATTAAGCGTAACAAGTGGATAGCTTGCGATGTCTTTACCATCAAGTTGAATAAACACTTTGCCTACTGTTGTGCCTTTGGCTATTGGCGCTTCTAGTTCCGTTGATAACTCAAAGCTTGCTTTTAAATTTTTGCTTTGTCCTCGACGAATAGTTAATGGTGTTGATTCTGTGATCCCAAGTTTTACTTCGTCGGCAGCACCGTACCAAACTCGTTGTGACGCAAATTCATGACCCGCTTGGTATGGGGTGACAGTTTCAAAAAATCGAAAGCCGTAATTTAACACCTTTTTACTTTCACTCGCACGAGCTCGTGCACTTTTAGCACCCATAACAACTGAGATTAATCGCATGTTGTCTTTAGTCGCAGACGATACCAAACTATAACCAGCTTTTGATGTATGGCCTGTTTTCATGCCATCGACATTCATGCTTTTATCCCACAACAAACTATTGCGGTTCGCTTGTTTTATATTGTTGTAAGTAAAGAATTTCTCTTTATAGAGTGCATATTCTTCCGGTGTTTCACTGATGATCGCACGCGCAAGTAATGCCATATCATAGGCGGTTGTTTTATGCTCTGTGCTGTCTAAACCATGACTATTTTCAAAGAAACTATTGGTCATGCCAAGTTCACTGGCCACATTGTTCATAATGTCAGCGAAGCCGTCTTCGGTGCCAGCGATGTGTTCTGCCATGGCAACACAAGCATCGTTGCCTGATTGAATAACGATGCCGCGATTAAGATCGCTAATAGAAATCTCTTTACCAACTTCAATAAACATTTTTGAAGAATCAGGGAAATTCTTTGCCCACGCATTTTCGCTAACGGTGACTAAGTCGCTATTTTTTAAGTTACCATTTTTCAGTTCACGGCCAATGATAAAACTGGTCATCAATTTGGTTAAACTTGCTGGAGCCAATAATTCATGCTCATTCTCTGCAGCTAATATCTTGCCAGTAACCTGATCGACTAAAATATAACCTTTGCCGGCAACAGTCGGTTGGTTTGGAATTATTTTCGTCGCAGCCAATGTGTTTGCTGAAATTAGCATAAGAGCCACAGTGGAAGCCTGTTTGATGTAGCGAGAAAGTTTAATCATATAAAAAACGTAACCGTAATAAGAGAAAATGGCGCATAACGCGATAATTAGATTCGCAATACTAACTAATTAAGGCATTTTGATAAATGCTTTTGGGAAATTAAATTGCACTTTTTTTAAGACCAATTCACAGCGTGTTAAGTTCGCAATAGGTCCCAATAATAATCGATTAATTTTACCAACAGATTCAAGGCGATACTCGAGATTATATTTTTGAGACTCGTTTACCAATATTTCATTGGCCCGTTGCTTGTTTGAATTTGCTGCCAACTGAATAAAACAAGGCGCTTGTTCAAATGATATTGGTTTTGGAGGCGTAACGATCTCAACCGAAACTTTAGCTGTTCCGTGTTTTAATACGCCTAATTTATAGGCGGCGCCGTAAGATAAATCGATAATGCGATCTGGATGGAATGGGCCACGATCATTAACTCTAACCACTGTACTCAAATTATTCTCTAGATTCGTTACTTTAACAAAACTTGGAATTGGCAGGGTCTTATGAGCAGCTGATAACCCATACATGTTAAATACTTCGCCGTTGGATGTGTCATGACCGTGAAACTTCTTGCCATACCATGAAGCAATGCCTTGTGCTCTATAGCCTGTGGCATTTTTTAACACTTGATAGTGTTTCCCTCGCACTGTGTAATCACTATTTGCCCATCGCGAAGGTGGTAGATATTCAGGCGTAAGGTCAGTTATTTCATCGCTGGTAGGTAATCTGTCTGGTGCGTGGTCTTGCGCTATGTCATATCGAGATTCGCTAGGCATAAGCGTACAGGCGCCGAGCGAAAAAATAACAGTCGCTATCGTAATCTTTTTTATGGTTAGTTGCTTCATCATTTATCGATTAAACTTTCGGTGAGTTTGAATGCTGTCTCTTATACACATCTCCGAGCCCACGAGACTAGGCATGATCTCGTAT
>CAJXRU010000114.1 GCA_913060565.1 uncultured Gammaproteobacteria bacterium
GTTAAATCGATTTTTATTCGCTGGTAATCGTGGCCGCCGTGTTCACGAGACGCTTCTACATGAAGTACCAAATGCTCTTGTTCAACAATGTTATGATTAAAATCAAAGCCGTCCCATTGCACGTTGTAATGGCCTGGGCGTCGTGTTGGTTTTGCTAGTGCATCGAGCATGCTGTCATTTTTACGGCCAACGTTACGCCACCAGCGTTTGTTTTCTTGAGCCCATCGGTTTGAGCTTCCAAGTAATAATAATTGGCGAACAAGTTGATTATTTTCATCGGTTAGCCAAATTGCCAAATAGGGACGTTCATAATCAGTATCACTAAACGATGGTATTTGATAATCAACCGTCAATCGAGTGAGCGGCTGATTTGACTCCGTTTTTACTAATGTTTGCCAGTTATTAGACCAATATTTTTGTCCATCAGCCGTTTGAAACAAAGCTTCTATATCTTGTTGCTCATTAACCCAATCAATTGCATTTGCAATCTCCATGTTGCTCAGCATTGTGGCCGCAGCATCTGCCGTTGTCGCGTTTATTGCGTAGACACTCACACTGTGAGGAGTATCAATGGGCCATCCTTCTTTAGGCGCAAGAATATGACTAAACTGACGTCGATTTATCTTAAAGTCGCGCTCCCCAATACCACTATGCGCAATAGCGCCTTGGCTGATTGAAATAGTGGTTGCGTGTCCATTGTCATTCATAACATTGTGTTGACTAATTGCTGTATTCCATTGTGTATTGGGTTGCTTTTCACCCCAAAAGACAATGTCACCGCCAATGTTCAGTTTGATCCCTGTCACCTCTGGTGAAAGCGTCCGAATGAATTTGATCGCGTCGTCAAGAATATAGCCTTTAGCAAGTGCTGATACGTCATAAACAACATGTGATTGGATAGTTGCAGACTGTTGTGCACTAAAGTTGGTTGTCGGTGTTTTGATGATATCGCGAGCTAATCGCCGCATTGCAATTCGATTGGGTAGAATTTGCTCGTCTACTGCTTGTTGCCACTGCTTGTGAATCACTCCCATGCGACAGCTGAAATATTGTTGGCTCTGGTTTTCCCATTGATGACAGAGATTAAGTACGTGCGCTAAATGCGCTGACATATCATTAAGCTGCTTGAGTCGATTGAATTGACTGATTTCACTATCTTTCCGCCATGTCGATAACGTGTTCTCTAACTGGTTAATATGGCTAAGTAGTGAGCTAATCGTTGCGTGAGATTGTGTTTGGTCAATGCCATACAGCGTAATATCAAAGGATGTTCCTAACACGCCATTCGCCTGCGCACTGGTTTTAGTTGCAAAGGCCTGGTGACTTAGAAATAAGGCACCTATTAAAATAAATACTCGATAAAACATAACGTTGCTCGTAATATTGACAGCTTTATCCTTACTATCAATGATGAGATAATGGATTGCGATCGTCCTCATCGCAATCATGAACTCCTAAAAGCTTGTAACTCGCTTGTTACAAGCTTTGTCACCTAATAACTCGTGTTGTTGGCTACATCTTGTTTTTTTACTTTCTTCTTATCCTTTTTCTTACTATAGGATTTTGGCATCGCTTCACCTAGCGTGACCAGCTTATCGTTGTCTGTATCAAACCGATTAAAGCTACGATGACCAGATGCTTGATATTCAGCTAATGTCATTTTGCCGTTTTTATCTTTATCTAAGATGCCAAATCGAACGTAGGTCTGTTTCACTGCAGATTTACGCGTTTTAGCAATTTGCATGTCCATACGATCTTCAAATTCATAGAGGTATTCTTGCTCTGATATCCAACCATCGTTATTTTCGTCAGCAAGATCCCAAATTTTTTGGCGAACAATAGCGATTTCTTCCGGGGTTATAGTTTTGTCATCGTTAGCATCGTACTTAGTGAGTAACCCCTTAAACGAGTGCGTCGTTGGCATTGTTAAAACACGCTTGGCACGCGGTAGCTTTTTGATCTGTGCTTCGCGTTTTTGGGTAGCAGTGAGTGTTTTTTCTGTCTTTTTTGCACGGCGCTTTGGTGCAGGATCACTCTCACTTATCACGCCATCTTTATTGGTATCAAAGTACGTGAAGGTGCGCTCACCTGAACCCTGATATTCCGCTAAATCGATACGTGCGTTTTCATTTTTATCTAACGCATTAAAACGAATGATGGTTTGCTTTATTTGTCCTTGACGGTCTTTCGTTAACTGATTGTCCATGCGGTTTTTGTATTCGAATACATATTCGCTTTCATCAACAAATCCATCGTTATTTTCATCGGTGACGTTAAATCGTGATTCGCGTGCTTTATCAAATTCTGCCAATGACAGCGACCAATCTTGATTTGCGTCGTATTGATTGATGAACACTAATTTGTGATGAGAAGCGGCTTGTGTAAATAAACTTGTGAACAAAGCACTTAATGCAAGTAGTTGTGTCTTTTTCATGATGTTTCCTATGGAATTAATCAATAATTTCTAGCGTTAGGGTGTAGGTGTTACTAATAACGGGGGCTACTGATCCTTCAGGTGCTTTAGTTCTATGACGAGCTCTCAAAAGGTACGTACCTGGTTGGTCGACGTTAAGGCTTAACTTTCCATGATCGCTGGTGATTTGATAGGCCGCTTTGTCGGTGCTAAATTGATCTTTTGCTAGCATGACGTCAACGGTTAAATCATCAATGGCTGTACCGTCGTATTGAACATTCATTGAAATTTCATCGCCGACAAATAATTCATTGGGATGAGTATTCATCACTAACTCTAAGCCGTTGTTTGTCGCGTTAAGCGCTTGTTTACTTGGCTTTCCTTTAGTGACGTAGGTTTCTGCTTTAGTATTTGATTGGAAAAAAGATAAAAGCTTCGCACCTTTTGGTAGCGGTGCTTTAGGATCTTTGGCTGAATGGCGCTCACCGTCTTTTTTGTAAACCTTGAAAATCTTGCCTAAGCGATTACCAGTACTCACTCGATAGGTACCTGAATCCTTGAGCGTGTGCTCAGCGATAGTTCTCACAGATAAAACGGATAAGAACTCTGGCGTTACTTGTTTGCCTGAAGGATCGGTAATCATGAAAATACTGTTGTTAAATGCAACTTCTGGTACAAAGAATTTTTCAGCAAAAGACGCATCAAAACTTACTTTACCTGAGCGATTAACCTCAAATGATGTTGGTTGTAGATAGGGCGTGTGTGCCAAAGCAGCACTAGAACTCGCAATTAAAGCCGCAAGTACCATGATTTTAGATGCGTGCATCGTTGTATCCTGTAGGTCGTATAGTAATTTAGGATGAGAAGTATACGTAAATGATAACGATTCGCAATAGTAATTGCGTTTGTTTGGTTATTATTTGTAACTATTTGATATATTGACACAGGTTAGACCAGCTGTAATGATAGCTAATCCCTGATTAATATGAGAATTACTCATGAATGCTATTGCAAGCATTGAGCGCAAAGAAGTAAATATCCAGTCACATCTAGGTCATTCACTTGCGGCAAGCCTCTATTTCCCAGCTAAATCACCGACAAACTCAATATTGATAGGCCCAGCGACAGGAATAAGCCGCGAGTTTTATCACCACTTTGCAACATTTCTTGTGCAAGCTGGCTATGGTGTATTAACGTTTGATAATTATGGTATTGGCGGCTCCAAAACATCACCTGTTAGTGAGTGTGAAGCGAGTCTTGTAACGTGGGGAAAAGGCGATTTGACGGCAGCATTTGATTGCTTGAAGGTAACATTTCCAGATAATCAATATCATCTTGTAGGGCATAGTGCTGGTGGTCAACTCATTGGACTGATGAATAATAATGAGCAGCTTAGCAGTGTTTTTAACGTTGCATGTTCGTCAGGACAATTGAGTAACATGAGACTAGGCTATCGTTTCAAAGCACATTATTTTATGAATGCTTTCATTCCGTTAAATAATTGGTTATTTGGCCAAACCAATAGCGACTGGGTAGGAATGGGAGAAAAACTTCCTCAACGAGTAGCTAATCAATGGCGACGGTGGTGTAACGGGCAAGGATATGTTGAAACTGGATTTGGCTCGGACATAGACCAACACAACTATGATACGTTGTCCTTACCAATTCATTGGGTTTATGCGATTGATGATGATATTGCCAATGCAAAAAATGTTGAGGATATGATTCGGGTATTTCCTCAATGCCAACATACAACGACGATGCTTATCCCTAGTGACCATCAATTAAAAGAAATTGGCCATATGCGGTTCTTCAGTCGCCGCAGTAATGGATTGTGGCCCATGGTTATTCAATGGATTAATCAGTATTAATAACACCTTAGCCCAATTGTATTATTAATAATAACCTCTCATACTGTCGCCACTGATGTGAGTGGAAATCGTAATGACGACAAATCAAATAGGGATCCTAAGCGGAATTATTGCAGCGCTGATTTGGAGCGGTTTTATTCTAGTGTCTCGATTAGGCGGCATAAGCGAATTAACACCTTATGATGTCATTGCGGTTCGCTACATAACATGTGCGCTACTTGTTACACCAATATGGTGGCTGCATTGGCGTAAAAAACGCTTTGATATACGATTAATATTCGCCAGTCTAATAGGCGGTATTATCTATGCAATATTCGCTTTCCAAGGCTTTTCTCAAGCGCCTGCATCCCACGCTGCGGCGCTGCTGCCAGGGTTAATGCCATTTTTTATTATCGTATTGGCGTACTTTGTCAATCATGAGCGGGCGTCGCGACAGCAATGGCTTGGGGTTTTCATTATTACCCTTGGCATCGGATTGCTATTAACGCCACTGTGGTTGAGTCAGGCATTTACTTTAGGCCACGGATATTTCATTGCAGCAGCCCTTTGTTGGTCTCTATTTTCAGTCTTGGTCAAGCGATGGAATATTTCTCCTTGGCAAGTCACAATCAGCCTGGCTTATGTTACCTGTATTGTCTATTTACCGATTTATTGGCTCTTTCTACCTAAGGCTATTAGTTGGTCTGCATGGGAGTCTGTTACGATTCAGGCGTTCTATCAAGGGGTATTGGCATCTATTGTACAAGTTGTTTTCTATGTCAAAGCAGTGCAGAGTATTGGGCCGTCGTCGATGGGGGCTCTGATGGCGATGGTGCCGTTTATTTCCGGTATTAGCGCCGTTTTTGTGTTTGATGAACCGGCAACGTTTTCACTAATTATTGGATTAACGTTAGTCAGTGGTGGTGCATGGTTTGCTCATAGTCGTTTAATCAGTCGTCGCTGTTTTGGTCAATAAGTCCTACAAACAATTAAAAAATTATCGGGAGAGATGTTATGCCATACGTGAATATTAAAATTACAGACGAAGTCGTGACTGCAGAGCAAAAAGCGGCATTAATCAAAGGAGCAACTGATTTGCTCGTGGAAGTGTTAGGGAAAAATCCAGCAACCACTGTGGTGGTTATTGACGAGGTTAATACCGATAACTGGGGAATAGGTGGTGAAGTTGTCACCAAACTTAGGGCAAAATAACACTTAACCAAACTGTGTTAGCTCGTTATAATCAGCGCCCATTTTAGACACTTAGCCATATCATGCAATTATTAGTTGACCAATTATCACAGCAGCCATTAGGGAACGATGCTTGTCGTTTATTTCACGGACGGGGTAAATACTTTGCTGGTTTTGAACAGCTTACTATTGATTGGTTTGCACCAGCCGTTTTCATTACTTTGTTTGCTGAACATGACGCGGACTTCGAGCAAGGCGTTATTGACGCCATTGGTCAGGCTTACCCAACATTTGACGGTCCATTATTAATCCAGCGACGTTATATTCATGGCGCGCCTGTGGAAGTTATTCGTGGTGAATTACCTGTGCCACATCATGTTACTGAGTCGGGTGCTACCTACCAAGTTAAGTTATTGGATGGGCAAAATAATGGCTTATTTTTAGACATGAGTGCAGGGCGTTCGTGGCTAAAAGATATCGCTCATGGTCGCAATGTTCTGAACCTATTTAGTTATACCTGTTCATTTTCACTCGCTGCTTTTGCTGGCGGTGCTAATCAAGTCATTAATATTGATATGAGTCACGGCGCGTTAAAGCTTGGAAAAGTGAATCATAAACTTAATGATATCCCAACTGAAAAAGTGAAATTCTTTCGCCATGACATCTTCAAATCATGGGGAAAACTAAAGCGTTATGGCGGTTATGACGCGATTATTTTTGATCCTCCGACTAACCAAGTAGGCAGTTTTGTTGCGCAACAGGACTATCATAAGTTGGTTAAGCGAATTGCTCAGTTAGCTAATGATAAAGCGGATTTGTTAGTTTGTTTGAATTCACCAGATCTCGGTAGTGATTTTATTTCGGCGATGATGAATGAACATGCGCCAGCGTGTGAGTTTATCGGTGTGGTAGACAATCCCTCAGTGTTCAAAGAAACCGATAGTGATAAAGGACTGAAAGTTTATCACTATCGATATCACGCGTCTTAATCACGCATCGCTTGCTTGATTTTCTTGTCAGTGTTGTATTGGCTTAATGCATACACTGACCAGATAGCGGCGATTGGCCAACCAATTAAGGTAATTTGTAAAATTAAACAAATGATTCCTGACAATGGCTTACCAATGGTAAAAAATTGTAGCCAAGGAATTAATAACGCTAAAATTAATCGTAACATCTAAACTCTCCTATTAAGTTGTCGGCATTATGACCTAAAAATTTGATAACGCCAATATTGCCACTAATTTACGCTAAAAAAATCATGATTAATTTGCGCCAAGAGCACTGAAAATCAAGGGACTTCATGGTATATTGCATGTCATTGTCTGCAGCCAAAAATGAATGTTTCTATGTTACCGCAACTAAATGTTGAACAACTTGTTTCTAAGTCTTATCTTTCTTATTTAAAAGCACTACCTCAACATGGGTTTAAGGGTGATGTAGAGTATGGATATGGCGCCAGATTAGCGGTTTCTACCGACAATAGTGTGTATCAAAATTTGCCTCAGGGCATCATATTTCCACAAGGAACTAATGACCTTCATATCGCATTGACGCTTGCCAATACACCGGAATTTTTATCGCTAACATTTAGCCCTCGTGGCGGTGGTACTGGCACAAACGGCCAATCGTTAAATGACGGCATTATTGTTGATATGTCACGTCATATGAACAACATTCTGGAAATTAACGAGCAAGAAGGCTGGGTGCGAGTACAAACAGGTGTGGTCAAAGATCAATTAAACAAATTTCTTAAGCCTTACGGTTACTTTTTCTCGCCCGATCTCTCAACGTCTAATCGCGCTACGCTTGGCGGCATGATTAATACTGACGCGTCGGGTCAAGGCTCTTTAGTGTATGGCAAAACATCTGATCACGTGTTGGAACTCACGAGTGTGTTAGTTAATGGTGATGTGCTAGAAACCGTGAATCAATCCGTAGACGAAGCGCGGGCTGGTGGTGACTCAACTGGCCAAATGATTACCAAGAAAGTTGCAGATATTTGCTTTGAAAATCGCGAGCTTATTTTAACGAAGTTTCCACGTCTCAATCGTTTTTTAACGGGCTATGATTTGGAGCATGTATATAACGATGATTTGAGTGAATTTAACCTCACGCGAATATTAACAGGATCAGAAGGCTCATTGGCCTTTATCAGTGAAGCAAAACTTAATTTAACCCCTATTCCTAAATTACGTACCTTAGTCAATATTATTTACGATAGTTTTGATTCAGCGCTGCGCGATGCGCCCAACTTAGTAAAAGCGAAAGCGACGTCGGTAGAAACCGTTGATAGTAAAGTACTCGGTTTAGCCAAACAGGATATTGTTTGGGATACCGTTAGCGACCTAATTCCACAACGCGAAGATAAAGTCACTGATGGATTAAATATGGTGGAGTACGCCAGCAATGATCCGCAGGAACAGGCTCAGCTTTTACAAACATTAGAGCAGCGTTTAGAAGAGGATAGTAAACTTGAACGCGGTGGTATACTTGGTTATCAAGTCTGTAATGAACTCGATGAAATTAATCGAATTTACGCCATGCGTAAGAAATCAGTGGGTTTGTTAGGGGCAACTAAAGGATTTAAAAAACCCATCGCTTTTGCTGAAGACACGGCTGTACCTCCCGAACAACTTGCTGATTTTATTGTCGAATTTAGAGCGTTGTTGGACTCTCATGATTTGCACTACGGCATGTTCGGTCATGTTGATGCTGGTGTTCTTCATGTGCGACCTGCGATGGATATGTGCGACGAAGTTCAAGAGCGCAGATTGGTAGAAATTTCTGATCAAGTGGTAGCATTAACCGCTAAATATGGCGGTTTAATGTGGGGAGAACACGGTAAAGGGTATCGAAGTGAATATGGCCCTGAATTTTTCGGCCAAGCATTGTTTGAGCAGTTGCGGGTTATCAAAGGTATTTTCGACCCACAAAATAGGCTCAATCCAGGAAAGATATGCACCCCGATAGAAGGTGACCATCAATTAGTGCGCGTTAGCGATGTAAAGCGCGGTGCTTTTGATAGACAAATTCCAGTGGCGGTCCGTGAAGACTTTATGCCGGCGATGAGCTGTAATGGTAATGGTCAGTGTTTTAACTTTGATGTTGACTCACCAATGTGTCCATCGAGCAAGGTTACGCGTGACAGGCGCCACTCTCCTAAAGGCCGAGCCAGTATGGTGCGAGAATGGCTGCGTTTGTTGAGTGTACAGGGAATCGACCCTGTGGTCCTTGAAAAACAAGACTGTAGCGCTTCTGTATTTAGCAAGATTAAAAATTCGTGGTTTAGTGATTCAAGCGGTGACTTCTCTCATGAAGTGATGGACACGATGAAAGGTTGTCTTGCGTGTAAAGCGTGTGCCAGTCAATGTCCTATCAAGGTCGATGTGCCTGGTTTTAGAAGTCGCTTTATTAATATTTATCATCAACGTTATCTGCGTCCAATGGTTGACCATGTTGTTGCGAATGTAGAGGCAACGAGTCAGTTAATGGCAAAGTTTCCGCGTCTTGCTAATGGCTTGATGAACAATCCGGTTTCATCGTTATTGCTCAAGAAATCAATTGGTATGATTGATTCTCCTGCGTTATCCGTACCGACATTAGCACAGCGTGTAGGGCAGCGTTATGATGAGTTTAATGGCCAATTGTTGTCTAGCATGAGCCCAGCCGAACGCCAAAAGATAGTCCTGGTTGTACAAGATCCATTTACTAGCTTTTATGATGCTGATGTTGTTGAAGGATTAATGGCTGCCATAGCTGGTTTGGGTTTTTCGCCAATGCTGTTGCCATTTAAACCCAATGGAAAGCCTGCTCACGTGAAAGGTTTTTTAACTAAATTTGCAAAAATGGCAAAAAACGCCAGTGACTTTTTTGCTCAGTTATCCGAGCTAGGTTGTCCATTAGTCGGCGTAGATCCCTCATTAGTGCTTTGTTATCGCGATGAGTACCATGCTGTGTTAGGCGAAAAGCGCGGTGACTTTAATGTTCAATTATTTCAAGAGTGGCTCATTCCACAATTAAACGAAGTTAAGTTTGTAAGCAACAACGCTGATGAAACAGATTATCAGTTGTTTGCTCATTGTAGTGAAAAGACCGCGGTTACCTCAACTCACGCCGACTGGATAACGATATTTAAACATCTTGGCTTAAAGTTAACCTCTCAGGAAGTTGGCTGCTGTGGTATGGCCGGTACCTACGGCCATGAAGTGAAAAATGTTGAAAACTCTCAGTCACTTTACGCAATGAGCTGGCAGCCAAAATTAGCAAAGCAGTCAGCGAGTCAGGTGCTAGCAACTGGCTACTCTTGTCGCAGTCAGGTAAAGCGATTTGACGATTTCAAACCGTTACACCCAGTGCAAGTTATCGCCAATGCGTTAAGCTGATCTGAATTGGTATTGGAGGGATTAAGCGATGAGTGGATTTAATTTATCTCAATTTACAAAAGCCGTTGGCGTCGAAACGAGCAGTGAGCTGTCAGGATTGGCTTACCCGCTAGAAAAGTGGTCGCCACAAAGCTGTGGCGCGATGGATTTGCTCATTAAGGCCAATGGCGAGTGGTGGCATAATGGCACTCAAATAACCCGCGATAAATTGGTTTTACTCTTTAGTAAAGTGTTGTGTGTTGAAGATGGCGTTCATTGTTTAAAAACACCGGTCGAAAAAATTGAGATTGACGTAGAAGACGCCGCATTTCTGGTTGTGGACTACCAATTAACGGTGGACGAAAATCAAGGGGCACAGCTAAAACTTGTTACGAATATCGGCGACTGTATTGAGGTTGGTGATGAGTACCCATTGGTGTTGAAAGGTGACAAGCTCTACGTTAAATTATGGCGAGGATTATTAGCGCAAGTGAACCGCGCAGTTTATTACGACCTAGTTGAGCTTGCATTGTCTCAGCACGGCGACGTTGATAACAAACTATGGCTTACTATTGATAATAAGCCATATTATTTAGGTGATTTGTCTTAACCTGAGCGCGGCATCGACACAATATTATCGCCGTTTTTAGGCAATAACTTTGTAAATAGGCTCAACTTTTCAAATTCTTGTGCATTAACTGGGCGAGAGTAATAAAAGCCTTGCGCCAATAAATTTGGATAGCGCAACATCATTTCTCGCTGATGTTGACTCTCAATACCTTCTGCAACCACTTTCAAGCCTAATTTACTGGCCATTGCAATGGTGGCTTCAATGACTACATCGCTATTATCAATATCATTAATAAATGAACGATCAATTTTAAGGGCGTCAATGGGCAATTTATGAATGTAGGATAATGATGAATATCCGGTCCCAAAATCATCAATACAAACGCCAACACCTCGACTGCTTATTGCCTTAAGACGCTTTATTACTTGTTTAATATTCAGTAAGAATATTGATTCGGTGAGCTCAAGCGTAAGTTGTTTCGCTGGAAAGCCCGTTTTAGTCAGAATGTCATCTAACGTATTAATAAAGTTATCGTTGAGCTGAATTGCCGAAACATTAACCGATAATGTGAGTGGATGCCCAGTACGTTTTTGCCATGACAAGCATTGCTCGCAGGCACTGCGCAGTATCCATTGCCCAATTTCGTTCATCATGCCAGATCGCTCTGCCTCTTCCACGAATTCTTGTGGCGGAACGCGACCAAGAGTTGGACTATCCCAACTTAGTAATGCTTCCATGCCAATAAGCGTGTTGTTTTTCATATCAACAATTGGCTGAAATAATGGCACTAGCTCTCTGAAATTTAATGCCTGCTTCAGGCCTTGTTGGATCGCGGAGCGGCGCTGAATTTCTAAACTCATTTGTTGAGCAAAGCTACAGTAACTTTTCGAACCACGTTCCTTTGCCTTATACATTGCAGTATCTGCATACATAATAAGATCGTTGGGCTCTTTTGCATCCAGTGGATAGCTTGCTGCACCAATGCTAGCGGTAATTTGAATACTGTCAATTTTCTCAATGGGCTGAGCAACAATGTCTAAAATCAATTGGCTGATCGCATCAACTGATTGGCTGTCTTGTTGTTGTGGGACTACAACAATAAATTCATCACCAGCAAAACGACAAGTTTGATAACTGTCGGGTAAGTGCATCACAAAACGCCGTGCTATTTCAACAAGAACTTCGTCACCAGCACTATGGCCTAGGTTGTTATTGACAAGCTTAAAAGCATCTAAATCAACTAAGAATAAATAGAATGGTTGCGCTTTATGACATTGCTCGATGAGGTAATCATTAAATCCATAGCGGTTAAGTAAACCCGTCAATTGATCATGATAGGCAAGGTGACGGTAGGTCTGTTCCTTTAATTTCCGTTCGGTAATATTTTCTTGGCTAATAATATAATGTTGCTCTGGCATTAACTCTTTAATGTGAAATTTATACCACGCCATCACACCGCGATTTATTGTTTGGCGTTCAAATTCCACTTGATGGCTAGATCCCATCTTATGTTTTAACTCACTCATTTCCATTTCTATAAGTTCTGGTAATGAGATAGTTTGAGTCGCATAAGATTCGGCAAATCGGAGGTTGCCACTTAATAAATGTCCGTCTCGGTCGAATAATGATTGAATAGTATTATCGAGCGCAAAGTGGGTATCACGTTCTATTTCATCACGCTCAAGAAGTGCTTCACACAATAATAAGTTTTGTTGTTCATCATTACTGATATTCGAAAATCGAATATAAACCTGCTTGGCAATATTTTGCGGATAAAGCGTCCACCAACTTTTACGCGGCTTCTTACGACTTTCTTTCGCAATTTGCTTAATGCTTAGCTCAATGACTTGCGACATATCTTGGGAAAGATCGCGAGATAGTAGGGGGTTGTCTTGGCTATTGTTCCAAAGCGCTAACGCGGGGTCGTTAGCCCAGCATATTTGAAATGCTTCAACATCATAAATCCACATTGGTGTCGTGACATAGTTAAATGCCGCCAATTGCGAAGATGGGATAGTGCTCAAGGATGTTAATCGGTTATTGTCCATAATACTCAATGTAAAGACTTCCATGTCTTTAACTATAGGTAAGAAAACGCTATTTAACAATAAGCAATTAGTAAAAAAGGCTTATTAAAGTAATTGTTGTTGTGCTTTCTTATTAGCGATAATGTCGCGTGCTAATGCATCGGCGATAATACTTGTTTGACACGATTTACTGTCTGCCTCTTGGAAGATGTCTAGCAAGGTATTGTAGATACGTTCAACCTTCGCCGTTGATTTCGCTTCATCATAGTTATCATCAAATGACACATTGATAATACCACCAGCGTTAATGACATAATCCGGTGCGTATAAAATGCCTTTTTGACGCAACATTTCACCGTGATGAATCTCCGCTAACTGATTGTTTGCGCAACCTGCAACGATACTTGCTTTGATAACATTAATCGTTTGATCATTTATCGTTGCGCCTAATGCACAAGGGGCATAGATATCAACATCTTGATGATAAATTTCATCAAGGCCCACAATAGTCGCATTAAACTCTTGCTTCACTTTGGCCAATGCATGCTGATTAAGATCTGTCACGACCAATTTAGCACCGGCGTTATGTAAATGACGGCACAAATGATAACCCACATGACCAAGACCCTGGATAGCGACAGATAAGCCATTTAGTGAGTCTTTATTTAACTGGTATTTAACAGCCGCTTTGATTCCCAAATAGGTGCCTAATGCTGTAAACGGTGATGGATCGCCACTTTTTCCCTCTAGACCTGCCATGTAGGGTGTTTCTTGGTGCGCAATCATAATATCTTGGGTTGTGATCCCGACGTCTTCAGCGCTGTAATATTTACCACCCAAGCTGTGAATTGAACGGCCAAAAGCGCGAAACAACTCTGGCGATTTATCTTTATTAGCATCACCTATAATGACGGACTTACCACCTCCCATTGCAAGACCTGCAACGGCATTTTTATAAGTCATACCTTGTGAAAGTCTTAATACATCAGTAATAGCTTCTTCATCACTGGCATAATTCCACATACGACAACCACCGACAGCTGGCCCTAAGGTCGTATCGTGAATGGCAACGATCGATTTTAAGCCGCTTTGTTCGTCGCTAAAAAAAGCAACATGCTCATGGTTATCAAAAGAAGGTAAATTAAAAACAGCCACGTTAGTTCTCCTAAGATGCTGTAAACGCAATAACAATAATTGATTATCACGTCAGGTTGTTATTATTAGAGTGACGGCAACATATCATTGTCTTATTCTAGGTGGCTAGTTACGGGCTAATAAAAAGCTTTTCTGTAGGTGTAAAGAAAAGTTGATATTAACCCCTAGTATGCTTATTCGCTCGGTAGAAAGTACCAGAAGCCTTGATTAACAAACTGCGTTACTAGCATTTTAAATTCGTCATGTTCGAGCCAAGGAGCTAACTGTGCATAAGAAAGCGCAGTTTCATCGGCCAATAGCGCGATAGCGTCATGTAATGTCGATGACACAGAATATTTTTCGCCATCAACGTACAGCCAACCTTTTGCCCATTCCTGTGGAAAATACAAGCTGCGTAATCCGCCCAGTCGATTAAGGGGTTGCTCTTGTAAAATATCCAAAATTTCATCGGCTAAAAACGGTTCAATATCTTCTTCAATAGCTAATTCATGTTTAGCCGCTGATAAATGCTGACCATAAAAATCCGTTAACCGTTGCTCGTCATTTAACATGTCTTGCAAGCTTGTAGTGAGGCTATTGATATCGTCTTGATTAATTAATCCTGGTGTTTGTGTGGCTTGACGCTGTGGATCAACAACCATGTCTTTACCGAGTTGATTATCGATAAGATAATCGGCGAATCCACTGAATAAATGAGATTTAGCAATGGTGCGATAGCCAACTGAAAAACTCATTGATGGTTCAATCGCAATGCCTTGATGGGGAAAACCTGGCGGAATGTAAAGCATATCTCCCTGTCTCTTATACACATCTCCGAGCCCACGAGACTAGGCATGATCTCGTA
>CAJXRU010000115.1 GCA_913060565.1 uncultured Gammaproteobacteria bacterium
ACGAGATCATGCCTAGTCTCGTGGGCTCGGAGATGTGTATAAGAGACAGGAGCTAGCTGAACAAGCAAAAGCTGAAGAAGAAGCACGTGCAGCTGAGCAAGCAAAAGCTGATGAAGAAGCACGTATCGCTCGTGAAGCAGCACAGCAAAAAGCCGCTGAAGAAAAAGCGAAACTTGAAGAAGCTAAACGCATTGAAAAAGAAGCGGCTGATAAAGCTGCTGCTGAAGCTAAAGCACGCGCTGAGGCGGCTAAAGCTGAAGAAGATCCAGTTGAAGCGGCAAAAGCTGCTGAACTAGCTAAAGAAGAAGAAGCGCTAAAACAACGTCAAGCTGAATTACTAGCTGCAAACGTTAAAGCGGCTGCTGAACAAGAAGCTATCGCTGCTAAAAAACTTGCTGAAGAAAATGCAGCACGTTGGGCATCAGAAGAAAAAGCACGTAAAGAAGCTGAGAAAAAAGCTGATTACCATACAACATCTTCTGAATATGCTCGTGAAGCGGAAGACAAGCAAGATTCTCAAGAAGAATCTCGCGGTCGTAAGAAGAAAGCGAAGAAAGGTAAAAAAGAAGCAGCTAAGCCAGCTCATCGCGGTCGTGGTAAGAAAGGTACATTAAGTGCACCGACTTCTATTAAGCAAGGTTTCGATAAATCAGCGGTTGTTGCTAAATCTGAAATTCGTTTAAGTGAAACTATCTCAGTATCTGAATTGGCATCAAAAATGTCAGTCAAAGCGACTGAAGTTATCAAAAACTTAATGAAAATGGGCGTAATGGCGACCATTAACCAAGTGCTTGATCAAGAAACTGCTGAGCTTATCTGTGAAGAGATGGACTACAAAGTAGTACTCGTTCGTGAGAATGAATTAGAACACTCAGTATTATCTGAGCGTGGTTCACAAGGTGAGAAGAAAACTCGTGCACCAGTTGTTACTATCATGGGGCACGTTGACCACGGTAAAACATCATTACTTGATTACATCCGTAAAGCGAAGGTTGCTGCTGGCGAAGCCGGTGGTATCACGCAGCATATTGGTGCATATCACGTAGACGTTGATGGTTCGATGATCACGTTCTTAGATACTCCAGGACATGCCGCGTTTACTGCGATGCGTTCACGTGGTGCTAAAGCGACTGACGTTGTAATCATTGTTGTTGCAGCAGATGATGGTGTTATGCCACAAACGAAAGAAGCGGTTGAGCATGCTAAAGCCGCTGGCGCTCCAATTATTATCGCTGTAAACAAAATGGATAAAGAAGGCGCAGATCCAGACCGTGTTAAGAACGAGCTATCTGCACTAGATGTTATTCCTGAAGAGTGGGGCGGAGACGTTCAATTCTGTCACGTATCAGCAAAAGCAGGTACGGGCGTTGACGCATTATTAGAATCTATTCTAATGCAAGCTGAATTACTTGAATTACAAGCAACTGACGAAGGTCACGCTGCTGGTGTTGTTATCGAATCTCGCCTTGATAAAGGTCGTGGTCCAGTTGCAACGGTATTAGTTCAAGAAGGCACGCTTAACCACGGAGATATCATTCTTTGTGGCCTTGAGTATGGTCGTGTTCGTGCAATGCGCGATGAAAATGGCCGTGAAATCAGAACGGCTGGCCCAAGTATTCCTGTTGAAATTCTTGGTTTATCTGCTGTGCCTAAAGCGGGTGACGAAGCAACTGTTGTTTCTGATGAGCGTAAAGCACGTGAAGTTGCACTATACCGTCAAGGTAAATTCCGTGACCTGAAACTTGCACGTCAACAAAAAGCTAAGTTAGAAAACATGTTCTCTAATATGACGGCTGGTGAGTGTTCAGAGCTTAACGTTATCTTGAAAACTGACGTTGAAGGTTCATTAGCGGCGATTGCTGATTCACTAGAGAAACTATCTACTGAAGAAGTTAAAGTTAACATTATCAGCCGTGGTGTTGGTGGTATTACTGAGACAGACGCAACATTAGCAGCGGCATCTAACGCTATCATGCTTGGTTTCAACGTACGTGCCGATGCAACTGCACGTAAAGTTATCCAAAATGAAAACTTAGACATGCGTTACTACAGCGTAATCTACGATTTGATTAATGAAATAAAATCAGCAATGAGTGGTTTACTAGCACCTGAATTCAAACAAGAAATTATTGGTCTTGCTGAAGTTCGTGACGTGTTCCGTTCACCTAAGTTCGGTGCAATCGCTGGTTGTATGGTTACCGAAGGTATCGTTAAACGTACTAACCCAATCCGCGTATTACGTGACAATGTTGTTATCTATGAAGGCGAATTAGAATCTCTACGTCGTTTTAAAGATGATGTACAAGAAGTACGTAATAACATGGAATGTGGTATCGGTGTTAAAAACTACAATGACGTTAAAGTTGGCGACCAAATCGAAGTATTTGAAATCGTTGAGATAACACGTTCACTATAACGTTATAAATTACGTTAATAATTGAGATGGGGGCGTTAGCCCCCATCTGTGTTTCTCAAACTTTAAAAAGAGAAGCACCATGAGGAGAAAATATGGCTAGAGAATTTAGTCGCAGCCGCCGTGTGGCGCAGCAAATACAAAAAGAGTTAGCTCAAATCGTATCACGTGAAGTGAAGGCGAATGAGCTTGGCATGATTACAATTAATGAAGTTGATCTATCAAGTGATTTATCTTACGCGAAAGTTTACTTTACGATTTTAAATGACGATGCTGAAAATATTAAATCAGCCATCACGCGTTTAAACGATCAAGCACCATTACTACGTAGCATGATGGGCAGTGCAATGCGTTTACGTATTGTACCAGAGCTTAAGTTTTACTATGACAAGTCATTAAGCGAAGGTATTCGAATGACGTCTCTAGTAAACCAAGCTGTTCGTAAAGATAAAGAAAATAATCCTGAACTTGACGCTGATAGCGAGTCAGAGGACAAGTAATGGCTCGTAAGCGTAAAGGACGTCCGTTGAACGGCGTATTGTTGTTAGATAAAGCAACAGGTCACAGTTCAAATGACATGCTACAGAAAGTGAAACGACTGTATGGCGCGCAAAAAGCTGGCCATACAGGTGCTTTAGATCCGTTAGCAACGGGCATGTTACCGATTTGTCTAGGTGAAGCCACCAAGTTTTCACAATATTTACTTGAAAGTGACAAACGTTACCGCGTTATTGCAAAGCTTGGTGAACGTACTGACACATCAGATAGCGATGGTGAAGTAGTTGAGACGCGTGATGTGAATTTTAGCAACGAAACATTACTCGAAAAGCTTGAGTTTTTCCGCGGAAAAACTAAACAAGTTCCTTCAATGTTTTCAGCGTTAAAGCATCAGGGGAAGCCACTGTATCACTATGCTCGTCAAGGTATAACCATTGAACGTGAAGCACGTGATATTGAAGTGTTCGAGTTATTATTCATTCGTCATGAAGGTGATGAGTTAGAGCTTGAAATTCATGTGAGTAAAGGCACCTACATTCGTACTATTATTGACGACTTAGGTGAAATGCTTGGTTGTGGTGCACATATCACTATGTTGCGTCGTCTTGAAGTTGCCACTTATCCGCAAGATAAAATGATTTCATTAACGAAGTTACAAGCATTGTTTGACCAAGCGACAGACGAAGACGTATCGCCTGCCGTATATCTTGATCCTCTGCTATTGCCAATGGATAGTCCCGTTGATAACTTTCCCATCGCTCATATCAGTGACGAGTTAAGTGTTAATGTACTCCATGGTAATGCTGTACCAATGGCTGGTTTTAGTGAGGGTGAGTTGGTGCGCATGACCGTTGGTGACGCGGCACGCTTTATTGGCGTTGGCGTTATTGATAATCAAGGACGCGTACAACCTAAACGTTTAGTGGTTGAACACTAATACCTGTGTCAGTTAATTTAAGGCCTAGCAGTTGTCTGCTAGGCCTTTTTTATGCAATTCACGTTAACCAATTAATCGTGTTTTTACCGATGTTTTGAAGGTTTTACCAATAGGATGTAAGCGACCGCTATTGAGTAATACTGTACTGTTCTCAATGGACTTTATATGAGCAGGGTTAACTAAGTATGATTTGTGAATGCGAATAAATGGCGAGTTATTATTGTCGAGCTCTGTTTCAAATGAACTAAGGGTTCGTGGTGTTAATACTGATGTTTCTCCTGTCCATACCTTCACATAATTTCCGTACGCTTCAAGTGATTCAATGTCCTCAACTGCAATATGGGCAAGTTTTTTATCAACCTTTATAAATAATGTTCTTGCTATTGGCGAGTCAGACTTTACATTGCCTGTGTTGTTTTGGCGCAGTTGGATTTGATAAACCGCTTTATTTATTGCCTTTAAAAAACGCTCCTGTCGAAAGGGTTTAAGTAAATAATCACAAACCGACAATTCAAAACTCTCAAGGGCAAATTGTCGATGTGCTGACGTGATAATAACTTGCGGAATTGTTTCAAGGCTTTGCAATAATTCGATTCCGCTGATCCGTGGCATGTTAATATCGAGAAACATTATATCAATCTCATTGTTATGCAATAAATCAATGGCTTGTGCAGCGCTATATCCTTGATGAATTGTGCTTACAAAGTTAACCTCAGCTAGGTAATCAATGACAATTTCGTGCGCTAAAGGCTCATCGTCGACGATTAAAACGGACTGTTTATGCATTATTGCCCTCGCTGGAGGCTGTTGAGTCTAGATTTATTGTCAATTGTGCAACAAATGTTTGCGACACTTTGGATAATTCAAGTTGATAGCGCTGTGGGTAAATCAATTCCAATCGCCTAATCAAATTAGAAAGACCAAGACCATAGGTTATCGGCGCATTTTCACTGCTATGTGATAGTGAATTTACACATCGAAACGCAAGCTGATTATTGGATAGTGCAATATCAATGGTCAGTTGTGCGTCATTATTGCTCAATTCCATTCCGTGCTTAAACGCATTCTCTATCAGAATGATTAATAGTAAAGGCGCTACAGGTGTTTGTTCATCGTCTAAGCGACTAGTTACATGAATATTACGATGGTCCGCGAGTCTAATGGATTGTAAGCCGATGTAGTCATTTATGTAATCGACTTCTTGGCTAATGGGCACCAATGGCTCTTGTGCTTGATAAACTACATAGTGCATTAATTCAGATAATTGAAGAATAACCTCCGGCGTTTGATCTGATTTTTTTCGAGATAACGCATAAAGATTATTGAGTGTATTAAATAAAAAATGGGGATTGATTTGTTGTTTGAGCAATTGTAATTCAGTCTGAGTATTGTGCTGTTTCAGTCTTACTAGGGCATTACTTTTTTGATGCCACTCTACTATCGTAATGATAGGAAGACTGATCACTAACACGGCCAAAAATACACGAGTATTTGCCCAGTCAAATGGATTAGCTTCAACGGCGGGGATAATAGGTTCTCCCATCGCGTTAATTGGAAGCAAAAGATAAAGACTCATTAGAATAGGTGTCAAAAGCACCGCCAAACTAATTGCAGCAGCCGAGTAAGGAATAAACCCGAATGGTTTCAGTATGCGCTTTATGAGCACATGGCGATTGAGCCAGTAAAATAGATAACCACACATAAATAATGTAAATAGCTGAGCGGTTAGACCAATAAATATTGGCCAATGTTGATAAACATTCGAAAAGTTAACCGACGATGGTACCGAATTACTTTTAGACCATAATGCGAGATCAGACGTAATCAATAAGCCAAGATAGCAAGAAACCGCTGCGAGCAATGCGACAACTAGCGTATCCATACTTAGCGATTTTATGATTTGTAAAAAGCGGTTTTCCCCCTGAGAAAATCCACTCAGTAAAAAGAGCAGTTCAAAGAGTGCGCCAGCTGTTGATATAAGAAATGGAGCGCTAATTAATTGTTCCGTCCTCATGAATATTGCACAAGGATAGAATAAAAAAATCAGCAGCCAACTGCATTTTAACATCATTGTGACATTGAGGTGTACAGGCAATAGATTGTGAAGATGCTTAAAAAGATAGTAGGCAATGAAAGGAGCTGTCCACCACATATTGTAGAAAATTAATGTCGAGAATTCGTACCAACGATCGTCAGTTAAATGCCACAGACTCAAGCATAATGTGAATGCAAAAATTGGCAGGACATTGATGATTACATGGATTATTGGCGATTTAACGTTAGTAGCTGTCATCACTTTATAGTCTCTATAACTCACTTAATTGTCACGAAAATAATGATAAAGGGGTCATTTAAGATGACCAACGGACATTAAATCCATTGGTCACGTGTTTTATGTCGGTGGCCATTCTTACATATTATTTTAGAATATAAGTCCATAGCATGATGTTCATTCAACCAATGAGGAACAAACATGACTCTATTATCTAAAAAATTACTTGGGGCAATAGCGGTATTCACACTATTAGCCGGGTGTGATGCCACACAAAAATATGAACAACCACTGACGATTAACGCGCCATGCTTCGTGCATAAAAATACATTTTGTATAGCAAAACCTCATCCTACCAAGCCGCTTATTGCCAGTGCTAGTTATGATAAAACTGTGAAGGTTTGGCAGCAAAAAACAGGTGATATTGTTCAAACATTGCCTCATCCTGACGGTGTACCAGCGCTTGCGTTTAGTCCTAATGGTAAATACTTAGTGACTGGGAGTTATGACAATGTAGTGCGGTTATGGGATCTTCAATCTGGCACATTGTTAAAATCATTGAATGGTCATACACAAATGGTGTGGGGTATCTCTTTCGCACCTAATGGAAAATCATTTGCCAGCGTAGGTGCTGACGACTCTATTTGGCTATGGGACTTTAAAACGGGTAAAGGTGAAAAACTCGGTGAGCATGATGGTGATACTTGGGGAGTAACCTACAGTCCCGATGGTAAATATGTGCTTTCTTCAGGCGAAGATGACCTTGTTAAGATATGGAAAGTCAATGACGGACAGTTAGCCAATGTGCTTGATGCACATTCCGGCGCTGTGCTAAATATTGTCTTTAGCCATGATGGAACCATGATGGCGTCTGGCGGTGATGATTACACGGTAAAACTCTGGAACACCCAAAACTGGCAAGTAACATCAACATTTTCAGGTGATTTTTATTCAGTTTATGGTCTAGCGTTTAGTCCTGATGACAAATTGTTAGTGAGCGGCGGGAGAGATAAAGGGTTATTTGGGGAGTTTCTGCAATATCACTTTGATTATAAAAGTGACGAAAACTCAGTAACGATGCTGATGTGGGATGTAGAACAAAAAGTCTTAGTCAAGCAATTCAATGGTCATTCTGATGACGTCAATAATATTGAATTTAGCCGCGATGGACAGTTTATTATTAGCTCAGGTGCTGATGGTAAGGTAATTCTTTGGGATGCTAAAACAAATTAACACTATTAAATTTAACAGATTACGATAGAATGCACGCCACTTACATGGATGAATTAAAGATGATATCCCGATGAAAAACATGTCTTTATTAACAGTGACCACGTTAGGTCTATTAATGAGTGGCTGCTCTACAACTCAAACAGCACCGACGTCACTTGAAAACTACAGCAAAACGGTTAGAGCCGGTTTTGTGAGTTTCAAACAAGGTGGAATGCGTCACCGGGCGTTTGCGGTAGGGAAAATTGGACGGCATGAGTTTTTTGGTTTTGGCCACCGATATAAAAGTGTTGAAAAAGCCGAAGAACGTGCATTAGAAGAATGTTACAAGAGTGCCGGTCGCTATAAAGATAAAGTCACATGCTTTATCTACTTTAGTGAATAAAGTCAGTCAGGTAATCAGAATCGCATTTAGCTATGAAATAACTTGTAAGTTGCATTTTTGCTGGTATTATACCGCGCTCGATGTGTAGCTGAATTAGTGATCGGCTACATGAATTTAAACCTTATAAACATTGGAGTTTATTATGTCACTAAGCGCTACTCAAACAGCTGAAATCATCGCAGAATTCGGCCGTGATGCAAACGATACTGGTTCTTCTGAAGTTCAAGTTGCTTTGTTAACTGCACAAATCAACCACCTTCAAGGTCACTTCAAAAAGCACATTCACGATCACCATTCACGTCGTGGTCTATTACGCATGGTTTCTAGCCGTCGTAAGCTTCTTGATTACCTAAAGCGTAAAGACGTTACTAAGTACCAAGCAACAATTGAAAAACTAGGTCTACGTCGTTAATCGACTCTCAACCTTGTTTGATTAAAGGAGCCTATGGCTCCTTTTTTTATGCCTGAGATTCTAGGTAATGTGTTGATAACCCCGACACCAGTCTTAAACTTCCCGACAGCTTTTCCTAAATTAACTCGATAAATTAATTCATAAAGACACTATCAACCTAAGCATTTAGTCGAATAGATCAATAAAAATAGACATAAATGACTAATAAATAATCTTCAATACAACAATTGACCTAGGTCAATGCTTGCACCTTAGAAGGGGGCGTATTGTATGCGACATATTGTCGCACTTATCAATCTTTAGCTTGAAAATGTAAATTGATTAGTAAGCGGCGCTTTCAGAGCAAGGTGTTAAGCAACGATGTGTTTTCTAACCAGAATTTCAGCGCAATTTAAGTATTTTATACTCATCATTATGTGTTTTATGCATGTGTCAGCACATGCCGTCTTTGTCAGTGAACCGCGTGATCCTCTGCCACTTATTCATGAAATATTTCCACAAGCTACGAAAGTGTCTGAAAAAGCGGGGGACCCGCTTATTTGGACCATTTTTCAAGGTGACGCCATTATTGGCTATGCCTTTGAAACGAATGATGTCGAGAAAATACCTGCCTATTCAGGCGAGCCAGTGAATATGTTGGTGGCGATCAGCCCAAAAGGTGTCTATATCGGCGCCAAAGTGCTTGAACATCATGAGCCTATTATTTTAGCGGGTATTCCTGAAAAGAAATTATGGGATTTTACTGAGCAATATGCACAGTTAGATGTGCGTGACCGTTTAAAAGTTGGCGGTAATGAGCAAGCAAACGTAATCCATTTAGATGGGTTATCTGGCGCAACGGTGACTGTTATGGTAATGAATGTTGCTATTACTAAATCCGCCACTAAAGTCGCCCAAGCGCTAGGCATTATAGATAAGAGCCAAGAAATTATTCAGCCAATGGCATCCGTTCTTCCACAAGTATTTGAAAAAGCTAATTGGCAAACACTCGTTGGTGACGGCTCAATTCGCAAGCTCTATTTAGATCGCAATGCAGTGGATGAAGCCTTTATGGGCACAGCTGCCGAAAAGATAGAACAAGCATCGCTTGACCAAAAACAAGACATGTATGCCGATATTTATTACGCCCAAGCAGATATTCCGACTATTGGCCGTAATCTGTTGGGTGACAGCGAATACCAATGGCTGATGAATACACTTAAAGATGATGAACATGCCATTGTTTTATTAGGTAACGGCTATTCATATAAAGGCTCTGGCTATGTCCGAGGCGGAATTTTTGATCGAATTCAGATTTTACAAAATAACGAAGCCTTTGCATTTCGCGATTTAGATCATAACCGTATTACCGATTTATTTATCGACGGTGCACCGCACTTTAAAGAAATGTCGCTGTTTATCGTGCGTAAACATCAAGACTTTAACCCTGGCGTTGACTGGCAATTAGAGTTACTTGTTCGTCGTCAGACTGGGGCTGTTGATAGTGTCTTTACAAGCTTCAAAGGCAGTTATCACGGATTAGAAAAATACCTTGATCGCCCACCAGTGATTTTACCTGAGCCAGAGCTCACGTTGGCTGAGCAAGTATGGAAAGACAAACAGGTTGAAGTTGTTGTGCTATCAATTTTAATGTTGCTGCTGTTAGCGTCACTGTTCTTTCAAGACATACTCGTACGTCACCCGACATTTATGCATAATTTTCGCCATTGCTTTTTGGTGGTCACTGTTGTCTTCATTGGTTGGCAGTGGGGCGGGCAACTATCCATCGTTAATGTCTTTACGTTCTTGCAAGCCTTGATGTCAGATTTTTCATGGGATCTCTTTCTACTCGACCCTGTTATCTTCATGTTATGGGGTGCGGCAGCAGTCACAATGCTGCTGTGGGGAAGAGCGGTTTATTGCGGCTGGCTCTGTCCGTTTGGCGCGCTGCAAGAGTTAATGAATGTTTTCGCTCGCTACATCAAAATTCCGCAATTTGAATTGCCATGGGCTGTTCACGAACGCTTATGGGCCATTAAATATCTTATTTTATTGGCGCTCTTTGGCCTGTCGCTTGACTCATTAGCATTAGCAGAGCGCTTTGCAGATATTGAACCATTTAAAACAACGTTCTTATTGAAATTTGACCGAGAATGGCCGTTTGTTGCCTACGCCGTTGCCTTACTGCTCATCAACATTGTGAATCGCAAATTCTTTTGTCGCTACTTATGCCCATTAGGTGCGGCGTTATCGACTAGTAACAGTGTTCGTTTATTTAGCTGGCTACGTCGTCGTCCTGAATGTGGCTCGCCGTGTAAGACATGTGCCGTTGAATGTGAAATTCAAGCGATTAATCCTGATGGCGAAATCAATATGCGCGAGTGTCATTACTGCCTCGATTGTCAGGTGACTTACTTTAACGACGAAAAATGTCCGCCACTTAAAAAACTTAAATACAAGAAAAGCAAACGCCGCGCCCAAGAAATTCCTGCGGTTAACATCGACTAATTTTTATTAATAAACATTTCATCATCTATGGAGAATGAAAATGAGTAATAACGAAAACAATGTTCAAAATGACAATATGAACAAAGAACAGCTCGAAAACTCTGACAGACGTAAGTTTTTTGGTAAGACGGCATTAGTTGCTGCTGGCGCGGTAGCTGCGCCAATGACAGCAACGATGTTTGCGTCAATGGCTAAAGCACAGGCGTCAGAAATTAGTAAAAACAGCCCATTTGTTCATCCTGGTGATCTTGATGAATATTACGGTTTTTGGAGTGGCGGTCATTCTGGTGAAGTGCGAATCATGGGCTTGCCGTCAATGCGTGAACTCATGCGTATTCCGGTGTTTAACATCGACTCAGCGACAGGTTGGGGTTTAACCGATGAAAGTAAAGTGATCAAAGGTGACAGTGCACATTTACTTGCTGGTGACTCTCATCACCCACACATGAGTATGACGGACGGTCGTTATAACGGTAAATATGTGTTTATCAATGATAAAGCTAACTCACGTGTTGCTCGTATTCGTTGTGACATCATGAAAACAGATAAGATGATTACCATCCCGAATGTGCAAGCTATTCACGGCTTGCGTGTTCAGAAAGTACCTTACACAAAATATGTTGTTTGTAATGGCGAATTCGAAATTCCTATGAACAATGACGGCAAAGAAAGTATGGATGATGTGAGTACATATCGCTCACTTTACAATGTGATTGACGCTGAAAAAATGGAAGTTGCATTCCAAGTGATGGTTGATGGAAACTTGGACAACACCGATGCTGATTACGACGGTAAATACTTTGCGTCTACTTGTTATAATTCAGAGATGGGTATGAACCTCGGTGAAATGATCGGCAACGAACGTGACCACGTGGTGGTATTCAGTTTGGCACGTTGTGAAGCAGCGTTAAAAGCAGGCAAATTCAAAACTTACAATGGTAATAATGTACCTGTATTAGACGGTCGTAAAGGCTCTGAATTAACCCGCTATATTCCAGTGCCAAAATCACCACATGGCTTAAATACGTCACCGAACGGCAAGTACTTTGTTGCCAACGGTAAACTATCACCAACAGTTTCAATCATTGCTATTAACAAGCTTGATGACCTATTTAATGACAAAATCAAACCACGCGATACTGTTGTTGCCGAGCCTGAATTAGGTTTAGGCCCTCTACATACGGCGTTTGATAATAAAGGCAATGCATACACAACACTATTCCTTGATAGCCAAATTGCTAAATGGAATGTAGAAGATGCGATTGCCGCGCATAATGGTAAAAAAGTTAACTACCTTCGCCAGAAATTAGATGTGCATTATCAACCGGGCCATAACCACACATCACAAGGGGAAACACGTGATGCTGATGGTAAATGGTTAATCTCATTATGTAAGTTCTCTAAAGATAGATTCTTACCAGTAGGGCCATTACGTCCTGAAAATGATCAGTTGATTGATATCTCTGGTGATGAAATGAAACTGGTTCATGACGGCCCGACATTTGCTGAACCGCATGATTGTATGATCGTACATCGCACCAAAATGAAACCATTGAAATTATGGCCGCGTAACGACCCATTCGCCAAAGAAACATTTGCTCAAGCTAAGAAAGATGGCGTTGATGTATATACACAAAACAAAGTCATTCGTGATGGCAAAAAAGTGCGTGTATACATGACATCAATTGCACCAGCGTACGGCATGAATGAATTCAGAGTCAAGCTGGGCGATGAAGTGACCGTAATCGTCACTAACCTCGACCAAGTGGAAGATGTAACTCACGGATTCTGTATGACCAATCACGGCGTGCAAATGGAAGTTGGTCCACAAGCGACCGCATCTATTACTTTTACCGCAAACAAGCCTGGTGTGCAGTGGTATTACTGTAACTGGTTCTGTCATGCGCTACACATGGAAATGCGTGGTCGTATGTTGGTTGAAGCATAAACGATACACAACCGATTAGGCGCCGCAATTGAGCGCCTAAAATCGTTAATTAGGCGAGTTACTGAGATTCTAAAGTAGCTCGCTTTTATAACAATTAAGTAGGTTTATTTTTGAAATCATCACCTTTATCAATACTGTTAATGTTAGTGACCTTGTTTGGCGTTCAGCCATTCGTCATGGCTACAACATTAACTATTACTCCCAGTGATGACTTGCAACAAGTGCTAGATACTAGCGCTGATGGCGATGTTATTAAATTAAGTGCGGGCGTTTATGCGGGTAACTTTATCGTCAACAAACAAGTGACGTTGACCAGTGCTGATTTCAAAAATAAGGCTATTATCGACGCGGGTGGGCAACACAGCGGACTGACCTTAATCAATAGTAATATTACCGTTAGCTATCTTAATATTGTCAACTGGGGCGATGATTTAACGGCGCAAGATGCTGGCATTTCATCGGTTAAAAAAGCCAGTCATATTACTATTAATAATAATGAGTTAGTGGGCGATGGCTTTGGGATCTGGTTGCAAAAAGCGACACACATTAAAGTGCGCAATAACACCGTTGAAGGTAACCCCAAGTTACGATCTGCTGATCGTGGTAATGGTATTCAGCTATCAAGTATTCAACATGCGTTGGTTAAAAACAATGAAGTGTTTAATACCCGTGATGGCCTCTACATCATTTCAAGTCAGCATAACACCATCGATGGCAACATCATGCACGACTTACGGTATGGCTTGCACTACATGTATTCGTACAGCAATAAAGTGATTAATAATAACGCGTATAACACTCGAGCAGGTTACGCGTTAATGAGCTCTCGTGATCTCGTTGTGACAGGCAATAGCACTAAAAACAGTGAAGACTATGGCTTTTTAATGAATTTTATCACCTCTTCTGTCATCGATAATAATCATATTGAACAAGTATGGACCAAACCAGAAAACAAAGTACTAGGCCGCGATGGTAAAGGTCTTTTTGTTTATAACTCGGCGTACAACACCATCAAAAATAACACGATAGATACCGCAGAAATCGGTATTCATCTAACAGCAGGCTCAGAAAATACCAAGGTTTATGGCAATAACTTTATTAATAATCCGGTGCAGGTGAAATACGTGTCTAACAAAAAACAAGAATGGAGCTTTGAAGGACGCGGCAATTACTGGAGCAATTATCTGGGTTGGGACATGGACGGTGATGACATCGGTGATGCGGTGTTTGAACCTAATGACGGTATCGATAAATTAACGTGGCAATATCCAGAAATGAAAATGATTATGGACAGTCCCGTTGTCTTAATTTTACGTTGGGTGCAGCGTGAATTTCCCGTATTAAAGCCACCTGGCGTTAAAGACAGCCATCCATTGATGCGTGCTTCGCAACATACAAAGAATGAACATCAGCTATTAGTTGCTGATGCTACCAAGGATCGTCCATGAGTACTAAAAATGCGGTTGTCTCACTAGAAAACGTGAGCAAACACTACAAAGAGCTAAAAGCACTATCGGGTGTGAATTTGCAACTAGCACAAGGTGAAGTCCTTGGATTATTCGGTCATAACGGCGCTGGGAAAACAACCATGATGAAGCTGATTTTAGGGGTTGTATCACCTGAATTTGGCAAGGTGTCAGTGATGGGCATGCAGCCTGATGATAAGTCTGCATGGCACATGCGCGCTAAAATGGGCTATTTACCTGAAAACGTGATGTTTTACGAGCAGTTGACCTGTCTCTTATACACATCTGACGCTGCC
>CAJXRU010000116.1 GCA_913060565.1 uncultured Gammaproteobacteria bacterium
ACACTATCCTCTTCGTCGGCAGCGTCAGATGTGTATAAGAGACAGGCCATTGTCTGAATTTTGTTTTCAATCACTTACTAATGAAATGACTGATAAATATCGAGACGCGACGCAGCAGGCTATTGGCGTGACGTTGTTGGCAAGGTTTCTATGTGGCTTAACAACGCCCATATTTACCAAATTAAGAGCCCGTTCAATGAGCAGCTTTGCGCGATTGGAAGCCTATCCTTTTGCGCAAGTACGCCAATGGATTGATGAGCAGATCAGGCACCAATGAACGCAATAAATCCCAATTGGCGCGTCCTGACTATTGGTGATGGCGATCTGTCTTTTTCTGCCGCCCTTGCTAAAAAGTTAACTGGTGGCCATCTTACTGCAACCGTGTTTGATAGCTTGGAAACGCTATCTGAAAAATACGGTCTTTCGCACTACCAACAGCTCAAATCGTTAGGTGTTGACGTCGTTACGAGTGTCGATGTTACAGATCCTCAAACATGGCAAGAGATTGGCCAATCGAATCAAAGTAAATTTGATTTGGTGATCTTCCAGTTTCCACTCATTCCAAATGATTTTTCAGCGAGTCAGTATCAACAATTAAGCGCGCAAGGCTCCACTAATACACTTAATCGATGGTTACTCCATTGTTTTGTTAAGCATTGTTTTGAACACTTTTTAGCACCAGATGGCCAGCGATTAGCGGTGATTACCTCAAAAGATGTGAAGCCTTATCGGCAGTGGAATATCGAAACAAGTCTGCTTAATGGATTAACTGGGCGCTATTTAGGGCGTAGTAATTTTGATATTGAGTCATTTAATGGCTATCAAGTGCGCAATGTCGACAGAGATAAATTTGTTAAAGACACTCAAGCGTATAGCTATTATTTTAGCGATAAGCCTCAAGAGTTACTTGAGGCTGAATTAGAAATGCCTGCCTATTGTGATAATCCACAATACTGCGCTATGTGCCGAGTTGGTCCCATCGAAACACAACAAGATTGGCAGGCGCATCTGGGGTCCAAACGTCATGTGAAAATGGATGAATTCGAACAACAGTGGCGCGACTGGTTAGCACAGCGCCAATGTTAGGTTTTAACTATCTTTTTTAGGCGCATCATCGATTAAATCAACCCATTCACCTTCTTTTGCTTCGTCGCCTTTACTAATTGCTTCAACCATATCAGAAGCAACCTCAGGAACCACATCAACAACAGCGCCGGCAACCTCTGCGGCTGTATCTGGAGATATTTCGGCAAAGCGCTGAACTAGCTCAATTGCTAATTCAGACTCACTTTCCTGAGAAGAAGACTCGATGATTGGCGAATCTGGTTCGTGGAAATTTGTAGCAAGTTCACTCGCAATGTCGACCGCGGCTTCTGGTAAGCCATCTGCCATCGCTACGGCAACCTCAACGGCTTGCTCTGGCGCGCTATCCCAAATTTGAGCGGCAATATTTAGCGCTTCTTCATCGCTTGTATCATCTTCTCTGTCTGCCGGACGCAGTGCTTGTTGCTCGTCACTAATGACCTGTGCGTAATATTGCGCGACTTGAGTTGCTGACTCAGGCGCGTGCTCTACAGCAACCTTAGCCATCTCACAGCGCAGCTCTGGTAATGACTCTGCAATTTGACTCGCAACACTAACAACCTGCGTTGGATGCCATTGCGCAAGTTTTGAAACTAATAGATAGGCAAGCTCTGGGTTTGTTGTCACTAAGGCTTGTGTTATTTCTGGCATTTGGAACGGCGCTGCTTCTTGCATTACTTCATAAAAACGCAATACATCGATACCATCAACCGTTGCTATAGCGCTGGCAATCTCAACGCCAGATTCTGGATTATCAATGGCGATAGCACGGGCCATTTTCACTGCTGCCGCGGGATCTAACTCTGCAAGATCTTGCGCCGTACGCGCTTGCGTCGATAACTCTGGCTCTGGCGCAATGTATTCTGTTCGAGGATCTAACGCAGGTGTTGCCGCTAAGTTAGCTGTTTGCATAACAAAAGATTCTTGGTCGGCGATTGGCAGCGCTTTTCGTGCCCCCATACGATAAACAACAAACAGCGCTAAAAACACTTCAATAAAGATAATGAAATAAAACAGAGCATTGGCGCTTAACGACTTCATCAATAGTGAACTTGTATAAGGACCGATAACGCCACCAATCGACTGAATCAAAATCATGGTACCCATTGCCGCGACCATTTCACTTTGTTTTAATTTATCGAGGATTTCTGATACGCCAAGGGGATAAAGACAAGCTAGTGTCCCACCCGTCAACAACGTTGCGAGAATCAACAAGCTTGATAATCCATTGCCTGAACTGAAAGTTACAACAACGGCGGAAACCAGCGACAAGCCAATCATGCCTAATAACACCGTTCGGCGGTCATATTTATCTGATAGATAACCAACGGGGAATTGCATAATAAAAGCGCCAAAAATAGCAAAACCCATATAGAGAGACAGATTAAAATCAACGATTGCCGAAGATTTTGCGAAAATTGGTAGTAGATTAAACATTGACGCATAAACGACGCCCGATACAAAACACACCATCATACCAAGTGGTGAAATTTGAATGAGCCGTTTGATGGACATGGATTCAACGTTATCTACTTGTGGCCCTTTGTGACGACTCAATACCACGGGCGTTACGGCCATGCACAGGAATATCCCCGCGAGTACAAACAACACACTTTCTTGCGGATCTGCAGCATTCATCAAGAACTGCCCCGCGAACAAACCACCTAATGCGGTGCCATGATAAACAGATAATAACTTACCGCGATTATCTTCAGTCGCACTATCACTTAGCCAGCTTTCCATGGCGGTAAAGGCACAGGCGTTACAAAAGCCCAATACCACACGCATCAACCCCCACAAAATAGGATCGGTATGCAAACTACATATCAAAATACTCACCGCACTCAAGGCAACACAGCCAGCAAACATGCGAATATGACCAGACTTCTTTATCAAATTTTTACTGTAAATCGCGCCAAAAATAAGGCCAATAAAATACAGAGATAACACCATACCAATGGTATCAGTGCCAACGCCGTCCAGACCCATTCGAACAGGCAGCAATACGTTAATAAGTCCGTTAGCAAAGAACAGAATAAAACAGCTGATGAACAGCGAGATTAATGAAATGAGTGTGGTTTTCACTGGTGCCCCTTATCAGTGGGAATCGGTAAATTCAATAGATTGTATATTATCTCAGGGTTTTGTTTAAAATGCGTTACACATTGTCTGCAAATACAGACTTTTTTAGATTGTTCTGTACTAACCAATGCAAGCATTTCATTCGGTATGTTTTCATTCATGCACCAACACGATTGTGGCGTAGTTACTTGGCAATTATTAAATTGTTGGCAGATTGGACATTGCAGCATATTTAGCTCGTATTTTAGACTGTTAATTGGTGATTGAGCGCATTGTTATGTATCTGACTAAAATGACATAACTTTGCAATTGAACCTAAGTATATTACTTGATATCGTGGCGTTGAAATTTATTGTGCCAAATTATCTAAATTTGTAATGGACTATGTTATTTAGGATCTCGGCTCTTGAGGTAAAAATGTTAAGTAGTATTGCCGCCATAACAATTCCATTATTATTATTAATGTTTTTGGCATTTTTTATATTTGAAAATAATCGAAAAAAACACCTTGCAGCACAAAAGCTTGCACTTAGTACTAGAATTAGTGACGCAAAAAATAGTTATAAAGTGGACGTCGAAAGATTTTGTGAAGAAACGAAATTAGCAACAAAAATACGAGACCAGCTCTATACCATTGCTAACAATTATTTTGTTTACCAAAGTATCAGCGAAGACAGTGTAGCCGTTTTTGAAATCACCGTTAATAAACTCTCGCAAAGCTACAGCCAATTACTACATCATTTCAATGATCATGACGATTTAGAAACCGTTCACGAACGCATTGAATTGTTTGTTGATAATCTACCGACGCAGCCACGAGGTTACAACGCTGGTTTTTACCAAAATAGCCTAACTACCTTGAATCATTTACTAATGATTCCTGAGAGCGCGTTAGAAAATACCGACAACGACGAAGATAGCAGCGAAGAGAAAGTCGACGATAATTCGTCTGAGCAAGAATACGAACAAGTACGAAGCGCCTAGCAAAGAACGTTTATACATCGTTTTGAATGAAAACTAAGCGCTTAACGAATATTTAAAAAAAAGCCCTTTACCTTCACCTAAGCTTATGTATAATTCACCTCGTTCGCAGGGGTGTAGCTCCAATTGGTAGAGCGCCGGTCTCCAAAACCGGATGTTGTGAGTTCGAATCTCTCCACCCCTGCCAAACAGATTTAGAAAAGGCCGATGTTAATTCATCGGCCTTTTTGCTTTCTGAGGTGTAGATGATCTATGGTAGAACTATTAATAATAGATGTTGTAAGTTCGGCTGTTACGAACACTGGCTCCACCCATCCCAATCAGATTTAAAGAAAGCCGATACATTGAAAAATGTGTCGGCTTTTTTGCTTTCTGAGATTAGAAAATTGTTTAGGTGTTGTAAGTTCGACTGTTGATAGCGCCACTTTCCCCATGAGGAAATTAATAATCCCCTGTTTTTTATATAATTAACTATTTTCGTTTGCGTCATACATTGCACAAGACTGCAATGTATGACGCAATGCTCACTTTCTCCATAAAACTTCAATGAATATTTATGTGTTAACGAGCCCTAACTCGTTGACAGGTATTATGTTTTTCATTAGGGTTCATGCTTAATTTAAAATTACTTATCCGGTATTATCGCGAATTCTGGATAATATACTGTTATATGCCTATGAAATTACATCGCACATTGCAAACTTGGTTAGATGAATTAAATAAGGAAGTCACCTTAATTAGTTCATCTGATATAAATCATGAAGCTAACGAACATCTTATTACTTTTGGTGTATCGGAGAATGAATTAGCTGTATGGGGTAAAGAATCAATTACCAACTTTATACTGGGTTGTAGGGATGTTCACGCAACTAAAACTAATTCAGTCCCAATGCAATTTTATTGTTGGTTCGATGAGTTAGCTGGTCAACTTCGTATTGGTGTAGTATCAAAAGAGCACAATAACTTGCCATTTAAATGCAAACTTAATCTTTGCGAATTGCCAGAAATGGTTCAAGGTTTGTTTAACAATGATAGCGGTGTGTATAACAAAAATGCTAAATTAAATGTTTGGTGCTCAGGCATATAACAAGCCAATCAAGCGGGACTAAAAACAGTTTGCTCGGTTTCGCTTCGCTTCACATTTTAGCAAACAATTTTTAGCCCCTTATTGGGGCGTTATATGCTTTCGCTACCACTCGTAATCCGATTAGCAGTTGACATTAATTTACTGTACGAACAGAATAAAGTTATGAATACAAATATTACGCAACAGTTAACTCGAATTATTATCATTCCATAGGAATGGTGGTTTTTTGATGCGTTGAAAGTTATCAAATCCGCCCAAGAGGCGGATTTTTTATTTCTGCTTCATGGGTTCAATCTCAGTCATGGAGGTAATATGAAAAAGATAGCAGTTTTTGGTAAGCCAGGTAGTGGTAAGTCCACTTTAAGTAAAAGTCTGTCATCAGCTACGGGTATACAGTTATATCAATTAGATTCAATAGTATATAAAAATAATGGAGATTTAGTCGATCGAAAGACATATGATAAAGAGCATGGAGATATAATATCCTCTGATTCTTGGATTATCGATGGTTTTGGTCCAATGGGGGCATTTTATGAGCGACTAGATGTGGCCGATACATTGATCTATATAGACTTACCATATTTCCTCAGTTATTGGTTAGTGACAAAGCGACTTTTTAAAGGTTTGGTTATTAAACCTGAAGGTTGGCCAGATGGTAGCTCAGTTTTAAAAGGAACTTTAGAAAGTTATAAAATGTTAAAACTTTCTCCAAAGTTTTGGAATAATAGCTTTTCACAAAAATTAGAACAAATATCGCCGAAAAAGTCTTTATATATAATAAAATCAATTACTGAATTGAATCGCTTTATTGATGAGTATGTGAAATAAGCGCATATAACAAGGCATTAAGCGGACTAAAACAGTTGGTTAGGTTCCGCTTCGCTACACATTATAACCAACATTTTTTGTCCGCTTAAGCGGGCGTTAGCTGTAAAGGAGTTTCATGCTTTATTTATTTTTAGGAAGTGCAGCTGTCCGTTATTTATTCTTCTTGGTATTCCAATGGAAGATAAGCTTACTAATGTTCAATATGCGTTTATAATTGTTTTTTCTATTTTTTTAGACTTTTTCCCTACTTTAGGTTATTTGATTGGCAGGTATTTATCCAAGTCAGAAAAGCTTCACTGGGAAACACTCATAATTTTCGGATTTATCGTTGGGGTAGTAACTCAGGTCATAATCCCGGAATTAGGCTTAGGTGGTATCGAAGAGGCTTCAATGTGGTACATACCTGCAATTTTATTTCTTGCAATTGCCTTCATTCCATCGAAAATTGAATTGTGGCGGTTTAAATCAATAGACAACTAACAAGTCGATAACGGAAATACTTGTTACGGTTTGATTGAGTTTGTTCTTCGCTTATTTTAGCAAGCCTAAAACTAAATGATTGGCTTCGGAAGAAGCACCTGTAATGGAGCTAAAATTTGAATAATTGTTTGCTTTAATTACTTTCAAGGAGATAAGAAATCAAACAGCTTTTAACCAAAGAATCTAAACTACTCGCAGTCCTTGCTATATCGATAATTGTTGCTGTATTTATTGTATGTTGGTCACAGGAAGATAGCCCTATTTATAAACCTCTGATTCAAGATCTTCGATTAGTCGATTCAGTAAAAATTTCAGATACGCTGGATCAAGAGAGAATACGCTACTACGCTGACGTCAGAAATCATATGCTGTATGTTGAGCAAGAACAATCAGAGCTGGCTCGCATATCACTAGCTAAAGTCGGTATTGTCATCGAATATCCTCATATCACAAAATATAACGATTTAAATGAAGCCTATGATGCGTTGCTCAAAAAAAATATTCAGTCAACTAAGCCCGTTGATGTTTGGCAAGAGGTTTGGTTCTTAAGGCTTATGAAATTATTTATTGGCGGATTGATTATTATCGTTATTATCCTTTCAATCGTCAGGCCTATTCTTCAAGAGATTATCGGAGAGAGAGATGAGGAATAGTGAAGCTATTGTTGCAGGATACTCATTAATTTCCAATGATTGTTTCTATCATTATTTAGCGAAGGAATTATCATTCTAGTGATTATTAATTGGAAGATAATTGGATTTTCTTGTGTGCTGCTGGCTTTTTCTCAAATATTTATTGGTATGGCATTTGGATTTATGTTGGCTGTGGAAGGTTCAATGGCGGAACAATTTCCTAAGCTATTTGGGGCAGCTCAATTAGTAACATCTTTTTTGATTAATGTAACTGTATTCTTTTATTTGGGAACAGTTCAACCATCTCATGCCGCCATTCATGCGTTTATTATTAGTGCATTGGTTTCAACTATATCGACGGTTGTTTTGACCTTTTTAACTAGCGTTTTCAACTTAGAAGCGCTCCTTCTGGAGAGTGGTTTGCTAATTCTTGCTGCTATTTGTGGGGGGATTATTTCAATCGATTACCATAAGAAGAAGATATCATAGTGTGTTTATTGTGCTTGATAGTAAGATTTTTTCACGCTAACTACTCAACATTAGTCCACCGCAGTTTTTGTTATAATCGTCTCGCCTGATAAGAACGGCTGATATTATGTTTGATATTAGTCGTTTTTTCTTTCATGCTGTCAATTCACTAGAGTTTATTGAGTGATTTTTCTGACCGTTGAAATTAAGGTGAACGTTTTATGGAGATATTTTCGCAGTTACAGCAAGCTTATCTTATCGTTTGTCACAAGGAATTGACGCCGTTATATATTAACCCCACTGCACAATCATTATTAGAATTAGCTGAGCCTGTGATCAGCGAGAACGACTGGCAAGAGTATTTTGTACCGCTTTTAAACAATCCATCAACATTCTTATTTAAAAAACGAAAGCTTAAAGCTAGTCAGTCTACGGTTGATGTAGGTGACCGTAAAGTCTTAGCGATTGCGCTTGAAGTCGTTGAAGACTCAATGCAATGTGTCGACTACTTTTATAGCATATTGGATAACCTCGGTGCTTACGTGTATTGCAAAGATAAGAACTATCGTTATACCTATGCTAATCAGCAGGTGTGCCAGCTGTTTAATTTCACGTCTGAAGAGCTTATTGGAAAAACTGATTGCGATTTATTTGGCGAAGAGTCGGGTAAGCGGCTAAAAGAAATCTATGATCACGATGTTATTGAGAATGGAGAAATTATCAAGCAGGAAGAATGTAATTACCTCCCAGAATTCCAAGAGTATCGTTATTACCTTTCAATTAAAAAGCCACAATACGATAACAACGGCATTTGTAATGGTTTGTTAGGGATCTCACTTGATATCACTGAGCAAAAGAATCTTGAAAAGAAAATCTTTGATAATGAACAAGAGCTCACGACTATTCTGGATAATGCCGGCGCTTATATTTTCATTAAAGACAGAGATTTGAGATTCAAATACGTCAATAAACGTACCTGTGACTTATTTCAAAAGAGTGAAAATGAAATCCTTGGTAAGAGCAATTATGAATTACTCGGCGAAAAGCAAGGGGAAGAATTTTCAAGAACTGACAAACAGGTTTTTACAAAGGCCAAAAAGATTACTTGTATTGAAACATTTGAATTGCCTGATACTACGTTTTATTACTGGACCGTGAAGATACCATTAAAGAACGAAGCAGGTGAAATTGACCGGTTCATTGGCATATCAACTGATATTACTGAGCAAAAAGAACTCGAATACGATTTGGTTGCACTAAACGTCGCACTTAATGAAAAAATAGATGAAGTGACTTTGTTAAAAGATGAGTTACAAAAGCAAGCTGCCCATGATGTATTAACTGGACTGCATAATCGTCGTCACTTTGAGCAGTCGATTGAAGTATTGATGGCGCAACGCGGCGCAAGTGATTTGTCCTTGCTGATGCTCGATGTTGATCATTTTAAGCGCGTCAATGATGAATTTGGTCATCAAGTCGGCGATGAAGTTTTGAAGTTTCTTGCCACAGTGATGAAAAAAGCGTGTCGCGTCGGTGATTTGATCTGTCGTTATGGTGGAGAAGAATTTTTGATTGCGCTACCCAATACCAATATTGATAGTGGATTTGCAAAGGCAGAATGGATACGACAGCAGTTTAATGTATTGGCTCGTAAAGAGTTTCCGCAATTACCATCATTATCCATTTCAATTGGTGTGGCTGAATTAGAATGTGCCAATGTCGATTTTCAGCAATTGTTTAAAGAAGCCGATAAAGCAATGTATCAAGCAAAAGATCAAGGCCGTAATTGCAGCGTTGCAGCCGTGAGCAGTTAACGAACAATTTTTTCAACTCTAATACCGAGTCGTTTAGCTAAACGCATTAGATTCGAGCGGTCGGTATTGAGTATTCTAGCTGCGGCTGCCCATTTCCCTTGTTCTTGAATTAGCACTCGCTCGATTGTGTTACGTTGAAATTGATTGGTAGCTATTTTCAAATCAGTTGTGGTTATAGCGACTTGTTCAATTTGCTGTTCTGACGCGATTTCTACAGTGTTGATTAACTCTGTTGCATCTTGTTTATTTAGTTTGATAGCAAAGGGTGGTTTGCTTTGGGCTTTGGCTCTTAAGGTTGCCCGATTGATAAAGTGTTCTAATTCACGGACATTACCAGGCCATTGGTAGTGCTCTAAAGCATCGAGAAATTCGGCGCTTAAAGCTATTTGAGCGAGGCCTAGTTTTCGCTTTAGCGTTTCACAAAAGAATCCGGCAAGTAGGTGAACATCGTCCATACGATCACGCAGCGCAGGTACACTAACAGGGTAAACGCTGAGGCGATGGTATAAATCAGCACGAAAGCGTCCGTCTTCTACTTCTTGAGCGAGATCGCGATTAGTCGCGGCAATGATTCTGACATCGACAATTTCAACCTTGTCCTGGCCTAGCGCTTGAATCTCGTTGTTTTGTAATACGCGTAACAGCTTGCTTTGAGCGCTAAGTGGAAGCTCGCCTATTTCGTCTAAAAACAGTGTGCCGCCATTGGCAATTGAGAACTTACCGGCACGTGATTTTTCGGCGCCAGTGAATGCGCCTTTTACGTGGCCAAATAGCTCACTCTCAATCAAATTTTCAGGCAGTGCCGCGCAATTGACATGAACTATAGCGGCATGCGCTCGTGATGAATGTGCATGAATCGCGCTGGCAACGAGTTCTTTGCCAACCCCTGTTTCTCCTTGGATTAACACGGTAAAAGGTGAGGGCGCAACCAATCGTATTTCATGCATTAGCTGCTGCATTTCAGGGCTCTTACCGATAATTTCGTTGCTTTTTATATTGCCTGGTTGCAATGCTAATGTTTCAACAACCTGTTGAGTATGCATCGCTTGTTTTTCTAACAGATCGAGCGTCATCGCTGTATTTAAGCTAACTGCTGCTAAGGCTGAAATAATTTCTAAGGTGCGCTTGGCGATGTTGTTAAATACGTCGGGCTCAAGTGCATCTAAGGTAAGCACACCAATGAGCTGGTCATCGAAATGTAACGGTAGCCCCATGCAGGCGTGAACAGGTAAGTCACCATCATGTTGAATTAGTAGTCCATCGTATGGATCTGGGAGTGGGCTGGTGGCACTGAATCTGACGGGGGTTTTTGACTGGCAAATCGTCATAAACCTAGGATGTTCTTGCAACTGAAAGCGTCGACCTAATACGTCATTTTTCAGGCCTTGCTGTGCTAAGGGCCTTAGCACCTCGTGTTCAAAAGCAAGCAGTGCAACGGCATCGCAAATTATTGTTTTTCTAACAGTCATTAGAAGCCGTTCAAAACGATCTTTTGCATTAAGACTTGTCGCTAAATCAAGTGAAAGTTCGAGTAACGAATCTGAGGTAATAGGGTGCATGGCTAGCCTAATTATTTAGTGTCATATCAATTCATTGTAGTCATTATGACAACGAATTAAAAGGGTCAATATGACACTGGTTAATACTTGGGATTTTATCTTATTGATATAAATCAATTTTAATGTTGGCATTGCTGTTGCTATATAGAGTTTAACAATACAATGAAAAGTGATTTTCTGATGGCAATATTAGCGAACGATTTAGTCCCTGATAAGCAAAAGAGTGACACTCATTACTTGCGATTAGTGTTTATTGCAAATTGGGTAATGTTAATTGCTCTATTCGTGTTCTTAGGTGCTTTGACTGCATCTTATGGATTTAGACATCATTTATCATTGGCAACACAAATTGCAGCGCACTTGCTGACAATTGTTAGCGCAGCAGTATTTAAGCTGGGTTATGCGACACGCTGTGTTGGTGCATTTAATTTAGGTCATAAGGCATTTTAATCATGGCAGTAATACAACCACAAGATCCGCGAATTGAAATTAAAGAACCGCAACACCGTGGATTGAATAAAGTGCTTCATCACGACTTTCTCAGTTTAGCTTTTAGGCCTTTTTTCTTGCTGGCGGCGCTGTCGTCTATTATCAGCCTTGGTGTTTGGGTTGGCTTTTTTTTAGGACATACGTTCACCGATGGCTTTGTGATGACGCCACATGTTTGGCATGTTCATGAGATGATTTTTGGTTTTGCAGCAACAGTCGCTGTTGGATTTGTTCTTACGGCGGCGCAAACATGGACCAAGTTGCCTAGTCTTTCTAAAGGCTGGATCTTGCTTTTGGTGGGTTTGTGGTTTGTTGTGCGGGCTGGGCTTTATATTAATACCTCAAGTTGGCTAGCCGTGGCGATTGCGGCACAAGTAAGCTGGTGGAGTATCGTGATTTTTGCTTTTTCACGTTTGTTGTTTAAAAGCGAAAACAAGCGAAATTATGTGCTGTTGCCAGTAATGTCAGTCATTGGCTTGTTGAATATATGCGTGATTGCTAGTCCGTTTATTTTTGAATCTCAAGCGCTGACTATGCATATTGCTCGTACTGCTGTTTTAGCCTTTGTGATTTTAATGGGATTGATGGGTGGGCGTGTTATTCCATTTTTCACCGCCTCTGGTGCTCGCATTCCTGCGCCTCAAACACCCTCATGGATGACGCCATTAGTGGCTAGTGTGTCGGTAATTGGCGCGCTGTTTTATTTTATTGGTTATTTTGCCCAGCTGCCGTTTACACCTGCCAGCATCATGATTTTGGGTGGCGTGCTTCATTTATGGCGTCTAAGTTTCTGGCAATCCAAGAAAACACTGACGATTCCATTGTTGTGGTCGTTGCATCTGTCCTATTTATTGATGGGGCTTGGCATGATATTACTCGGGTTAAGCTACTTCTTAAGCAGCCTAGCCTTTAGCGATGCACTGCACATGATAACGATTGGGGCGATTGGTTTAATGATTTTTGCGATGATGAGCCGAGTGTCATTAGGTCATACTGGACGCGCATTAAAACCTAGTAGATGGATGAGCGTCGCATTTCTATTATTGGGCAGTGCGGCACTTATTCGAGTCGTGCTTGCAATCCTTCATTTTAATCTTATCGCTTGGGTTGCCAGTGCTGCGCTATGGGCACTAGCTGCCGCAATTTTCTTTGTGATTTATTTACCTATCTTGTGGCGTAACGAGCCACGCTAATTCTTTAATCCCTTTTTAGTATTTCCCTGTTATTCGCAATAAGGCGAAGGGCAGGGTAATGCCTTTATTTTAGCTATTGGAGTTATTTATATGCTATCGAACCACCATATTGATGTTGTTAAAAGCACTATCCCTCTACTTGAAAATGCAGGTAGTGCGTTAACCGCTCATTTTTATCAACGTATGTTTTCTCAAAATCCAGAATTAAAGCATATTTTTAATCTGACAAATCAAGATACAGGGCGTCAACAAGTCGCGTTGTTTGAAGCGATTGCAGCTTATGCAAAGCATATTGATGATTTGGCACATTTGTCGACTGCGGTTGAGCGTATTGCGCAAAAGCATACTAGCTTTAATATTCAGCCAGATCATTATCAAATTGTCGGTCATCATCTTATTGAAACATTGCGCGAGCTTGCACCAGACGCATTTACTCGTGAGGTTGAAGAAGCATGGACAGCAGCTTATGGCTTTTTAGCGGGAATATTTATCGATCGCGAAGGTCAATTGTATTTAGAACGTAAAGCGGCTGCTGGTGGTTGGCAAGGTAAGCGCGCATTTAACGTTGCTGCTAAAAAGAAAGAGTCTGAGTTAGTAACCAGCTTTACTTTAGTACCAGTCGATGGCAAAGGCGTTATTAATTATCACAGTGGGCAATACTTAGGTGTTGAAGTTATGCCGCTAGGCAGTGAGTATACGGAAATTCGACAGTATTCGATTTCTCAAGCAGCCAACGATAATAGCTACCGAATTAGTGTGAAACGTGAGCTTGGCGGTGATAACCCTCAAGGCGTTGTGTCTAACTATTTGCATGAACATGTGGAAGAGGGCGATACGGTTTCGTTGTACGCGCCCGCTGGCGATTTCTATTTTGTCGACCGTCAAACGCCAGTTGTTTTAATTTCTGCTGGTGTGGGCATTACGCCGATGCAATCGATGTTAGAAACCTTAGCTAAACAAGGCTACCAACATCCGGTGCACTTTTATCATGCCTGTGAAGGCGTCGATCAGCATTCATTTGATACTCATAATAAATCGATTTGTGATAAGCAGCGTTGGGACTACAAAGTGTGGTATCTCAATAGTGCTACTGAGCAGCCGAATAAATTCAATGGATTAATGCACTTTGAATGTGAATCTCTGCCGTTAAGTGACGGACATTTTTACTTATGTGGCCCTATCGGCTTCATGCAATTTGCCAAACAAGCATTGTTAGATAAAGGCGTGTCAGATGAGCGAATTCATTATGAAGTGTTTCTGTCTCTTATACACATCTGACGCTGCCGACGAAGAGGAT
>CAJXRU010000117.1 GCA_913060565.1 uncultured Gammaproteobacteria bacterium
AACTAGGCGTCGCTCCTCATGCCTTGCGAAACAGCCTTGTCAATTGCACAAAATTAATCCTCGAAAGAACAACAGGCCCTAATAACAACCTTCATACATTCAATGATGATTGTTAACATCAACAATCATCATTGATTAATTTAACAACAACCAATTCAACAAACTCGATTTACTCCATCACAACCATTCATTTAATTGATACACTTCGTTTAATAGTTCGATAAAGTCACTCAATATTTAATAACATTTGATACTATTTTGATTTTATTGCCGTCTTTGACTAGGTTTTTTCTATGGTTTTGCGTAGATTAAAGCAAATCAGTTTAAACAATAATTATAAGAAGAAGAGTATGAGCGCATCTAGAGGTAAGTTTAATTCTCGAATTGGCTTTATATTAGCCGCCGCAGGTAGTGCTGTTGGCCTTGGAAATATTTGGGGATTTCCCACCCAAGCAGCAGGAAATGGCGGTGCTGCTTTTGTATTAATGTATCTAATTTTAGCCTTTTGTTTGGCTTATCCTGCTTTTATGGCAGAACTCATTATTGGGCGTCACGGTCAAGCGAATGCTGTTGAATCATTACGCAAGGTGTCTAAAGACGGTTGGCAAAAGAAGTTTGCCTTTATCGTCGGCTTTGGCGGGATTTTATGTGCTGCGCTGCTAATGAGTTTTTACTCTATTGTCGCAGGTTGGATGTTGGCCTTTACCGCCGAGCCGATTACAACGCTTGCAGGTGCAACACAGACGTCAGCATGGTTAACGTCAAATGGTAACGCTCGTAATCTAATCTTCACCTTTATCTTCACTGTACTCACGGTATTTATTATTAGCCGCGGCGTAGAGAATGGTATCGAGCGATGGTCAAAGCGTCTAATGCCAGCACTTGTCGCTCTACTCGTTTCTCTTACTATTTATGTATTAACCCTTGATGGCGCGATGGATGGTCTTAAAGCTTATTTGATCCCTGATTTTGCTCAATTATTTGAACCGTCATTGATTGTAAGTGCACTTGGCCAAGCCTTCTTTTCTTTATCGCTTGGTACCAGCGTAATCATTATTTATGGTTCTTACGTCGCAAAAAACGAAAACCTAGTGACGCTTGGCGCATCGGTTACGCTAATTGACGTATTCATTGCTTTCTTAGCGGGTTTATTAATTATTCCAGCTATGTATGTTGCCGCAGCGCAAGGCGTCGAAATTTTTGATGCCAACGGCGCATTAATCTCAGGCGACACGCTCGTACTAACGGTTCTCCCTGCGTTATTTGATGGTATGGGTGGCGTTGGTGTCTTGGTTGGGTTTGCGTTCTTTGCATTAATGTCCATTGCATCGTTAACATCATCTATTTCAATGCTTGAAGCCCCGGTATCATACACAGTAGAGCGTTTTGGCATTGGCCGAAATAAAGCAACGATGGTCATTGGTAGTTTAATTTTTGCGACTAGCTGTTTAATTATCTTTAATTTCAGCACCTTATTTGGATTTGTAATTGCTCTGACCACTCAATATGGCCAACCAATAATCGGTATGCTATGTTGTATATTCGTGGGCTGGATCTGGCACCGTTCATCATTACTTGAAGAACTAAAATCAGGTAATGATGGTGTTGAAAATCAACTTTTCTGGAAGATTTGGCCGTGGTATACGAAACTCGTATGTCCTGTAGCGATTGCATTAGTGTTTCTTCATTCACTTTAGTTCGTTAGCATTCTAGACACCGAAATACATGAAGCCCAGTAAGTTCACACTACTGGGTTTTTTAGTCAATTGGGTTAAAGGAGTTAACCATGTATATTCTCGGTATAGAACTTAAAGGCAACAACGCTTTTATGGCATTAGTCGATAAAAACGGTCGTTGTCGTCATCAACAAAAACTCTCCCTTGGCGATCATTCTGATCCCCATCAAGTGGCAACCTTTCATCGCGCTATTGCGCGTTTAATAAAACCTTACTCCATCGCCAGCGTTAAACTCACGCGCACCAATTGCGTTATTAGTAATGCCAACGCCATTGATTTAATAAGAATGGAAACCATTTTTCAGCTTCATTTCACCAATTGCTTTTCAGTGGTTGAACCTGAAAAATTAGATTATTGGGTGACACATCATCTGGTGCCCCATCAATCTGTTAACCAATTTCATGATGCGATTACTGCTGCACAGTTTGAGTTAGAGCATCATGTTTGCATTATTAATTGACGATTATTTTTCTTAAGACGCTACAGCAAACAACCAATCGACATTAGTTATGTCGAAATTCTCTAACCTAGAGCCCACATGACCTGCAGCGTGTTAAACCATTCATTAATAAGATAATCGGCATTTCGTTAAAAAATTGTTAAACATTGTCACCCACACGCTATGTTAGGCTAAGGTCTAACAGAGCGTTTTCATTGTTTAAGGAGTTTTGTCATGTTGATCAGTATTCCCAAAGAGCGATTGGCGGGAGAAACACGAGTAGCGGCGACACCAACGTCAGTTACTCAATTATTAAAGCTAGGGTTTGAGGTCCAGATAGAACAAGGTGCAGGTTTAGCTGCCAGTTTTACTGACGCTGATTACCAACACGTGGGTGCAACTACTGTATCCACGCTAACAGAAGTCTATAACGCCGATATCATTTTAAAGGTCAATGCCCCGTTAAATGGCGGCGAATCATTAGATGAAGTCGAACTACTTAACGAAAACACTACCCTTATAAGTTTTATTTGGCCCGCACAAAATGAAGCACTGGTGGCACAACTCACCGCTAAAAACATTAATGTCATGGCGATGGATTGCGTGCCGCGTATGTCGCGCTCTCAATCCCTCGACGCTTTAAGTTCAATGGCAAATATCGGTGGCTACCGTGCCGTCATTGAAGCAGCTCATGAGTTTGGACGCTTCTTTACAGGACAAATTACGGCAGCGGGTAAAGTGCCTCCTGCTAAAGTCCTCGTCATTGGCGCTGGGGTCGCCGGCTTAGCCGCGATTGGTGCCGCTGGTAGCTTAGGAGCTATTGTTCGCGCATTTGATACCCGCCTTGAGGTGAAAGAACAAATTAACTCAATGGGCGGTGAGTTCTTAGAACTGCAATTTGATGAAGAGTCTGATTCAAGCGATGGTTATGCTAAAACCATGTCAAAAGAGTTTATCGATGCTGAAATGGCACTCTTTGCAGAGCAAGCCAAAGAAGTCAATATTATTATTACTACCGCACTTATTCCCGGTAAACCAGCGCCTAAGCTGATCACTAAAGAAATGGTCGACAGCATGCAAGCTGGCAGTGTTATCGTTGATTTAGCCGCGGCAAATGGTGGTAATTGTGAATATTGTGAGACAGGTAAATTAATTACCACTGACAATAACGTCAAAGTGATTGGTTATACCGATTTACCCGGTCGCCTGCCAGTGCAATCATCTCAACTGTATTCCACGAATTTGGTTAACTTACTCAAGTTATTGGCACCGGAGAAAGACGGCGCTATCAATATTGATTTTGAAGACGAAGTTATCCGCGGTGTAACTGTCGTCAAAGAAGGCGAGTTAACATGGCCAGCACCACCCATCAAAGTTAGCGCCGCACCAGCTGCTCAGCCAGCGCCTGAACCCGTGCTCATTGAAGAAAAGACAATGTCACCTTGGCTCAAGGGCGCATTAGCCATTGGCGGACTTTTTGCCTACGGCGCTATGGCAACTTATGCCCCAAGTGAGTTTATGGCGCACTTTACCGTCTTCGCCCTCGCCTGTGTCATCGGGTACTACGTGGTGTGGAATGTTAGTCACTCACTACACACCCCGCTAATGAGTGTCACCAACGCTATTTCAGGCATCATCATCGTTGGTGCTTTATTTCAAGTGGCCAGTGGGTCGATTATTGTGACTATTTTAGCCACCATCGCCACGCTCATCGCCACAATAAACATTGCCGGTGGCTTCTTCGTCACACAGCGCATGTTAAAAATGTTTAGAAAATAAGGGGAAATACCATGTCTCAAGGCTTAGTTAGTGCAGCGTATCTCGCTGCGGCCATTCTCTTTATTTTGAGTTTGGCGGGATTATCAAAACAAGAAACAGCTCAAAAAGGCTGTTATAGCGGCATGTTAGGAATGGGTATAGCGCTAGTTGCGACCCTGTTATCGCCAAGTGTTGAAGGGTTAGTATTTATTATAACGGCAATGGTAATTGGCGGTGCTATTGGTATTCGATTGGCCAAACGGGTTGAAATGACTCAAATGCCAGAATTAGTCGCAATTTTGCATAGTTTTGTTGGTTTAGCAGCGGTATTTGTAGGTTATAACAGCTACATTGACGCGCCAGTCACTACAGGTGCACTGCACACGATTCATTTGGTTGAAGTTTATTTAGGCGTATTTATTGGCGCCGTAACGTTCACGGGGTCAGTGGTGGCTTATGGCAAGTTAAGCGGCCGTGTCAGCAGCACCGCGCTAATGCTACCTCATCGCCATAAGCTTAACTTGCTTGCTATTGTCGTGTGTGGATACTTACTATCGCAATTTGTAGCGCAAGATAGTGCAATGAGCGTTTTGATTGTCATGACATTCATTGCCTTCGCTTTTGGTTACCATCTTGTTGCCTCAATTGGCGGTGCTGATATGCCAGTTGTGGTATCTATGCTGAACTCCTATTCAGGTTGGGCCGCAGCAGCGGCTGGATTTATGCTTGCAAATGACTTACTGATTGTAACTGGTGCCCTTGTTGGCTCATCTGGCGCAATTTTAAGTTACATCATGTGTAAGGCGATGAATCGTTCGTTTATTTCTGTCATAGCCGGGGGCTTTGGTAACGATACCACTGCTAGCGGTGAAGAGATTGAAGGTGAAGCTCAAAGTATCATGGCTGCCGATGTAGCGGATAAGCTAAGCAATGCATCACGCGTTATTATTACACCGGGTTATGGTATGGCAGTTGCTCAGGCACAATATCCCGTGAATGAACTGACTCAGAAATTACGTGATAAAGGCATTGAAGTGCGTTTTGGTATTCACCCTGTTGCGGGTCGTTTACCGGGACACATGAATGTACTATTGGCAGAAGCAAAAGTGCCTTATGACATCGTGCTGGAAATGGATGAGATTAACGATGACTTCTCCGATACTGACGTTGTGCTAGTTATCGGCGCCAACGATACAGTTAACCCAGCCGCTAAGGAGCCAGGAAGCCCTATCGCTGGTATGCCCGTTCTTGAAGTGTGGAATGCTAAAAACGTGATTGTGTTTAAGCGTGGCATGGCAACAGGTTATGCAGGTTTGCAAAATCCATTGTTCTTTAACGACAACACCCAAATGTTGTTTGGCGATGCCAAAGACAGTGTCGAACAAATCAACCAAGCGCTTTAACTTCACCAATACCTTACGCACAAAAAAAGGATGCCACGGCATCCTTTTTCAATTCACAAGTCGCTGATTACGACTTATCAACCTTTGCGCTATACATCAGTCCACCAATTGCTGAAGCAATTAAAATGAAAGGTGTTGCTTGGATAAAGAATGCAACAACAGAAACTTCATTACGTAAAAACGACAATGCAATTGGCAATGCAATAACGGCTACTACTAAAAGTAATATCAGTGCCATTTTTGACTCGGCTGTTTTGTTCTGCTCTGTTCTTTCGCTCATTTTTGATCCAAATCAATTAATTGTTTAGTGGCGAGATTATAGGGCAATATAATTAGCAACCCAAGCCTTGTTTTGATATTTTTAAATATTTTTAGCTCAATTTTTACCCACCTGTTTTCATTCTAAATTTCACTTTTATCAAAACATAATCTAACTATCTAATTAATCGATTATTTAACCCTTTAAAGTTGGCGAAATGTTAACGAGTTTGGTAGATTGTTACCGTCTAAAAACAATGAGAAAATTCAGATGAAAAAATGGATGATTAGTGCTGTTGCACTGGCAATTACTGCCTGTTCACAGTCACCAAATACAGATGATGTAAATATTGCTGGCGTAAAATTTGTTGAAAAAGTTAGCGCCCAACCTGGAAAGACAACTATCCCTTACAAAAAATTCCAGTTAGCCAATGGCCTGACTGTTATTTTACATGAAGATAAATCAGATCCATTAGTTCACGTTGATGTCACTTATCACGTCGGCTCTGCCCGTGAAGATCTTGGCATGTCTGGCTTTGCTCATTTCTTCGAACACATGATGTTCCAAGGCTCAGAAAACGTTGGCGACGACGAGCATTTTAAAATCGTTACTGAAGCTGGCGGTACCATGAATGGTACAACCAATAGCGACCGCACAAATTACTACCAAACAGTGCCAGTGAACCAGCTAGAAAAAATGCTGTGGTTGGAATCTGATCGCATGGGTTATTTACTTGATGCAGTCACACAAGAAAAATTCGAAGTACAACGTGAAACCGTTAAAAACGAACGTGGTCAACGTGTTGATAACGCGCCATATGGTCGTTTAGGTGAAACTAAAGCACGTGCGTTATATCCTAAAGGTCACCCTTATTCATGGCCAGTAATTGGCTACATGGCTGACTTAAACCGCGTAAACGTAAACGATTTAAAAGCGTTTTTCTTAAAATGGTATGGTCCAAATAACGCAACGCTAACCATTGGTGGTGATATTAATGCGGCGGAAACAATGGCCTTAGTCAATAAATATTTTGGCGAAATGACGCCAAGTATGACGCCAACACCGCTTGATAAAACGTTAATCAATCTACCCCGTGATCGTTATGTATCTTTTGAAGATAACGTTAACTTACCACTGGTTTATTTAAGCTTCCCGACTGCTCATGCGCGTCATGAAGACGAAGCACCATTAGATTTATTAGCGCAAATTTTAGGTGGCGGTAAAACTTCATTGCTTTACAAAAATCTCGTTAAATCACGTATTGCCGTTCAGACATCTGCATCACATCCTTGTCAAGAATTGGCTTGTACCTTTGATCTTTATGCCCTACCGCATCCAGCAAGCGGCAAGAGCTTAAGCGACATTGAAAAAATTATTCGTAAAACAATCACCGAATTTGAAACACGCGGTGTGATGGATGACGACTTAGCAAAAGCAAAAGCACAAATGGAAGCCGGCTTTATCTTTGGCTTGCAAAGTGTCCAAGGTAAAGTAGCGCAACTAGCCGCTTACGAAACCTTTACAGGTGATGCTAACTACATTGAAAAAGACATTGCCCGTTACAACAACGTAAGCAAAGTTGATGTGATGCGTGTATTTAATCGTTATATCAAAAACAAACCATCTGTCATTGTAAGCGTTGTGCCAACAGGTAAAGGCGACATGGTTGCTAAAGCGGATAATTATGAGCCGCAAGTAACTAAATTAAGCGGTCAATCAACGACTAGCGAAGCTGACTTAAAAATGCGTGACAACCCAAATACTTTTGATCGCAGCAAAAAGCCAAAAGCAGGTGCAATCAAAGCGGTCGGCGTACCAAGTTATTGGACAGAAAACTTTGACAATGGTATTAGCGTATTAGGCAGTGTCAGCAATGAAACGCCAACGACATCAATCCTATTACGTATTCCAAACGGTCACTTTACAGAAAATAGTGCAAAGGCTGGTTTAACGTCATTAACGGCAACGATGATGAACGAAGCCACTAAAAACTATTCAAGTGAGCAAATGAGTAAAGCGCTTCAGAAATTAGGTAGCTCAATCTCATTCTCTGCTGGCAACATGTACACCAGTGTATTTGTAAGTTCTCTCACTAAAAACCTCGATCAAACTATCGAGCTTTTAAATGAGAAACTATTTAACCCAGTGTTTAAAGAAGCTGATTTTGAGCGCATTAAAGCAAATCAAATCGAAGGTTTATTAAATGCGCAGAAAGATGCAGGTTCACTATCTCGCAATGCCTTTAGAGCGTTAATGTTCCAAGGCACTATTGCAGCGCTGCCAACAGCGGGTACCGTAGACTCATTACAGCGCCTAACACTTGACGATGTTGAGCAATTTTACAATCGCAACTACAAGCCAAAACGCGCACAGTTAATTACTGTCTCAAACCTCGGCGAGCAAGCGTTAGTTAGCAAGTTTAACCGTCTTAAGTCGTGGAAAGGCCACACAGGTGTGACTGAACTAAACCTATTGCCGCCAAGCTATACGAAAAATACCGTGTACTTAGTTAACAAAGATAACGCTGCGCAATCAGCTATCCGTGTTGGCCAACGAGCAATTAAAGAAGACATTACAGGCGAGTACTATGAACTTGGTTTGATGAATTTCCCAATTGGTGGCAACTTCAATTCGCGTATTAACATGAATCTACGTGAAGACAAAGGTTATACCTATGGCGCTGGTTCAGCGTTTTATGGCAATCAATTCGGTGGCGCTATGGTTGTTTCGGCCTCTGTTCGTGCAGATTCTACCATCGCATCACTGAAAGAAATCATCAAAGAACTAAAAGACTACCGTGAAAATGGTATTACTGATGAAGAGCTATCGTTCATGCGTGCTGCGATCAATCAGCAGGACGCTCTTAAATACGAAACACCTAACGCTAAACTTAACTTTCTAGCACAAATCATCGAGCATGATTTAACGCCAGAATTCGTTAAAAAGCGCGCTAGCATCGTATCTAATATCTCGAAAGATCGTATTAACGGCCTAGCTCGTCAATACTTAAACATCGATGATATGGCAATAGTCATTGTAGGCGACGCGAATTCATTGAAACCTCAATTACAAGAAATGGGCTACAATGTCGTTGATTACACTGCGCCTTAGTTTTTACTAACTATTCAACTGATGAAAGCCGATGCAATTGCATCGGCTTTTTAATATCTACGTCAATTGTAGTTTTACGAGTGACTTATCGCATTTGGTCATATTGAACGCCAAACAAAGAATACTTAGTCGACTTTTATATTATTCAATCACAAAAAAACCGCCTCTCGGCGGTTTTCATATTCAGTCACTCAAAGCGTCAATTAACGCTTTTTATGGAACTTCATTAAGCGATCACGTTTGCGTTGCTGTGTTACTGACAGCTGATTCTTTCTTCCTTCAAACGGATTGTCTGAATTTCTAAACTCAATTTTTATCGGCGTACCCATTATCTTCAACGTACGGCGGAAATAGTTCATCAGGTAGCGTTTATACGATAATGGCAGTTTCTTAACTTGATTACCGTGAATAACGATCACAGGCGGATTGTAACCACCGGCATGTGCGTAACGTAATTTAACTCGGCGACCAGAGAACATTGGTGGGTTATGATCGTCAACGGCCATTTGCATAATTTTCGTTAACATAGACGTTGTTGTACGTTTAGTTGCTGATAAATACGCTTCTTGAACCGATTCAAATAAATTACCTACGCCACTACCATGCAGTGCGGAAATAAAGTGAATTCGTGCAAAATCTACGAAACCTAAACGACGATCAAGCTCTGATTTAATACGATCTTTTGCATCGTTATCTAGACCATCCCACTTGTTCACAGCAATTACTATTGAACGACCAGCGTTCAACGAGAAACCCAATAAACTTAGATCTTGATCTGAAATGTTATCACGAGCGTCAATAACCAGCATGACAACATTAGCATCTTCAATCGCTTTTAATGTTTTAATAATCGAGAATTTCTCAACCGCTTCATTAACATTCTTACGACGACGAATACCTGCTGTATCAATTAATACATACTCACGATCATCACGTTCCATTGGAATATAAATACTATCACGAGTCGTTCCGGGCATATCATAAACCACCACACGCTCTTCACCTAAGATACGATTAGTTAGCGTAGATTTACCCACATTTGGTCGGCCAATGATGGCAAGTTTAATAGGCAGGTCTTGCAAGGCTTTGGCTTGTTCTTCGGCGGTTTCTTCCGTTAATTCTTCTTCCTCTGCCCACTCATCTTCTTCTTGCTCGTCAACATTAAGCAAGCCCATTTCTAACGCATATGGACGTAGACATGTTTCGATAAGTACCTGAACACCACGGCCATGTGCAGCGGCGATAGGGTGAATATCACCTAATGCAAGTGCATAAAAATCTGCAGTCACAGAATCAATATCTACACCGTCAGTCTTATTTGCTACTAAGTAAACCGTTTTATCAAGCTGGCGTAAATGATGAGCAATGGCTTCATCAGCAACCATAATCCCATCACGAGCATCAACTAAGAAAAGAACGACATCCGCTTCTTCAATTGCTTGTAGTGACTGTTCAGCCATCAATGCATCGATGCCCTCTTCGTCACCTTGAATACCGCCAGTATCGATCAATAAAAACTCATATCCGCCTAGCTTAGCTTGACCGTATTTACGGTCGCGCGTTAAGCCAGGGAAATCAGCAACAAGCGCATCACGCGTTCGTGTTAAACGATTAAATAGTGTTGATTTTCCAACATTTGGACGCCCAACTAGAGCAACAACAGGAAGCATGACTCTTTCTCCAGAACAAACAAAAGCGGCCCAGAATGAACTTTCGGGACCGCTTTCTAAATTATTAAATGTCGTTTATTAATAAGCGCCAATAGCACTAGACATTGCGATGGCGCTATTTTATAGAAATAGCCGACAATAAGCCATCTTTAGATTGAAGGTAGAGACGGTTACCATCAACAATTGGCTTAGCAATGTGACCATCATCATCAATTTCTAACTGGCTCACAAACTCGCCAGTTTCTGATGACATCAAGTGCAATACACCTTCAAAATCAACGACAGCAACATAGCCTTCAAAAACAACAGGGGCTGTAAGACCACGGTTCTCTAAGCCTAACTGCGACCACTTCTCTAATCCAGAACGACGATCAACAGACACAACGTGCCCAGACGCAGTTGTTAGGTATAAGTTAAAGCCATTTAAGGTCATCGATTTAAACGCTGAATAATCGCGTTTCCACAACACATTGCCAGAACGAATTTCGATTGCAGCGAGGTTTCCATTGTAACCTACGGCATAAATAGATTCACCAAAAGCAATCGGTGTTGAATCAACATCAATAATACTTGCGAGCTCATTACCGCCAGTTTGAGGCGTTACAACAGCTTCCCAAATAGCGCGACCATCGTTAATTAGTACGCCGCCAATTTTGCCATTAGGTAAACCAAAGAACGCAGCACCTTGGCTTTCAGTTAATCCTGAAATACCGCGTAACGTTAATGCTGGTACATCTTGTTGATAGCTCCATACTTCTTTACCATCGGCGAGATCGTAGGCGATGATTTTTCCATTGCCCATAGCAGCAATAACTTTGTTATCGCTTAATAGCGGGCTAGATAATATTTCGCCATCAGTTTGAATTTTCCAAATAAGTTCGCCAGTTTCTTGTGCTAACACGTAAAGCATACCGCTTTCTGCACCAATGACGATTTTATCGTAACCAGCGCTTATACCGCCAGATAACTGAGCATCAATACCCGATGAAAAACTGAAAATAGAACCTTGTTCTTCCACTTCAACTTCCCAGACTTGTTCACCAGTTTCGGTATCAAACGCGGCGACGACGCCTGCACGATCACTGGCAAATACTTTGCCGTAAGCCACAATAGGTGAAAGCTTGCTAAAGTAATCTTGAGTACCATCGCCAACGCTATGTTCCCACTTAACTTCCACTTCAACTGACGGTTGAATGACAGGCAATGGCGCGATTTTAATTTCGTCATCATTTGATGAACAACCTGCTAAGGTGCCTAGCAGTACAACACTTGCGACTAATGATTTAGACCATTGTTTCATTACAATTCCTTAGGCCGCTGGCGTTAAGTCGTTTAATTTCATTTTTAAATCGTTGCTAACTTGCTCACCGGCCGCTTTTTCTGCAGCCATGTAGGCAGTGCGTGCTTTATCAGCATTGCCTTGCGCCAACTCAATGTCACCTGTTAGTTCATTCTTTTGAACATCGAATGCACCGTCAGTTAACGTTGCTAATGTGCTTAATGCTTGGGAATATTGTGCTTGAGAATTCTCGATACGAGCAAGGCGAATGATAGCGATTGATTTAACAGAGCTATCAACATCGCTAGCAATCACGTCTTTTAAGAGCGCTGTTGCGTCATCAAATTTCTCAGCATCTACAAGAGACTTTACCGCCAATAACTGTGCTAATTGGCTGTATTGTGTATCAGTATGCGCTTTAGCATATTCAGCGGCTTTCGCTGGTACATCGTCAGACGTTGCAACCTGAGTGTAACTCATCGAGTTATTCGCAATGGTTTTAACTTGTTCTGCTTTATAATAGTTAAAGCCGTAAATGCCGCCTAAGCCCACTGCTGCGCCTAATACTAACACTGCGCCATTTTCTTTAAGAAACCGTTTGATTGCTTCTTCTTGTTGTTCTTCGCTGTTGTAAATTTCCATTATTGGTCCTTATAATTCTTCTAATAGTGTTGAAAGCTCGCTCATCGTCATTGTGCTCTGAGGCTTATCTTCACGTAAATACTTCACGGTCACAGAGTCATTTTCCAACTCATCGTCACCAAATAATAAAACAATTTTTGCACCACTTTGGTCGGCTTTTTTCATTTGTTTCTTGAAATTTCCGCCACTGTTGTGCTTCATAATGCGCAAGCCGCTATGTTGTTCACGAAGCGACTGGCTAATAATCATGGCTTGGCTTTGTGCATTATCCCCCATGGCACACACATAAACATCAACTGCGCTCAGTGATGTGTCCACCAACTCAAGTGTTTCAAGCATTAACACCAAACGTTCAATACCCATTGCAAAACCTACAGCCGGGCTTGATTTACCACCAAGTTGCTCAACTAATCCGTCATATCGGCCACCAGCAAGTACAGTACCTTGAGCGCCTAATGAGTCAGTAACCCATTCAAATACTGTGCGATTATAGTAGTCGAGTCCACGAACGAGTCGCTCATTAACGGTGTATTGGATGCCTGCAAGGTCTAACAGTTCACATAATTTTGAAAAATGTTGTGTTGTTTCTTCACCAAGGTGATCTGACAGCTTAGGCGCGTTGACTAAAATCGCCTGTACATCAGGGTTTTTAGTATCTAAAACACGTAGTGGGTTACTGTACATACGGCGCTTAGATTCTTCATCTAATACGTCAAGATGTTGCTCCAAAAAGGCAATTAACGCATCACGATATTCTGCACGTTCGTGATTATCACCTAAAGTATTAAGCTCTAGACGCACATGCTCTGTCATACCAAGCTGCTTCCACAGATAAGCTGACATCATCAACACTTCAGCATCGGCATGCGCATCACTAATACCGTAAACTTCTACACCAAATTGATGGAATTGACGATAACGACCTTTTTGAGGACGTTCATGTCGAAACATCGGTCCCATATACCACAGGCGCTGCTCTTGATTGTAAAGTAATCCGTGCTGGTTACCCGCACGTACGACACATGCAGTTCCTTCTGGGCGAAGCGTTAGGCTATCACCATTACGATCATCAAAGGTGTACATTTCTTTTTCAACGATATCAGTTACTTCACCGATTGAGCGCTTGAATAAGTCTGTACTTTCAACAATGGGGGTTCGGATTTCGCTATAACCATAAGCAGCCACGGTATTACGCACTGCTTGCTCAGCAAATTGCCATAATGACGACTGTGTTGGTAAGCAATCATTCATGCCACGAACGGCTTGGATAGTTTTTGCCACAATAAACCTATTTAAAACTAATTCTATACGATGAGACGGCCGTAACCGCCACTAAAAATTGTTAAGCATTATGCTCAATATTTGTGGGAGTTACCACCACTAAAGCCATTAAAGTTGCTTAATATCGAGCTTGTTCTTTTCGTTCGCCAAGCGAGCTCGAATCTTCTTCTCTAACGAATCAATCAAGTCTGTATTATCCAAACGT
>CAJXRU010000118.1 GCA_913060565.1 uncultured Gammaproteobacteria bacterium
GATCTACACTATCCTCTTCGTCGGCAGCGTCAGATGTGTATAAGAGACAGCACTACGGGTTAAGATTTTCCCCGGGTTCTCTAAAAACTCAATCATCGCTCTAAATTCACTACGCGGTAATTTAAATTGCGCTTGGGTTGGGCTAACTAAAGAACGCGAATTTACATCCAGAACCCAGCCACTAAATTTATAACGCTCAACAACGTTTACTGGCTTTTCTTCGCTATTTGCGCTCTTAATACGGCTCAGTAAGTTGCGTGCTCGAATTGTTAATTCACGCGGATTAAATGGCTTAGTAATGTAGTCATCAGCACCAATTTCTAGGCCTAAGATCTTATCTACTTCATTATCGCGACCCGTTAAGAAAATAAGAGCGATATCATCTTTCTCTCTTACTTCACGTGCTAATAATAAACCGTTTTTACCCGGTAAATTGATATCCATAATAATAAGCGAAATGGGTTCTTGCTTAAGCAAGCGATTCATTTCGTCACCATTGTTGGCTTCGTGAACGTGATAACCTTCAGCTTCGAATATAGAACGCAGTGTGTTACGCGTTACTAGTTCATCTTCAACAATAAGAATGTGCGGACTTTGCATAATAGTAGTTACCTAGTATTAGTTCACTTAAATATAAGTCTATGTCATAAATCTAAATGATGTAAGATTTATGATAAAAAAATGTTATCAAAATGTTACTCGAGAAGGTATTAACCTATGATAGTGCAAATGTGCCAGAGTTTTTAGACAGCTCAGTTATAGAGCGCGTTCTAGCGAATAAGTTCGATTGCAATCAATAAAAATTTCTATGAATTTACGAGTAACTAAAAAATCATCTTTCACTGTGATTGATAACCGTGAGAATATTGACGCACAGCAATGATTTTACGGCGTGATTGTAAACGCTTTAAGCAATTTAAACAATCAATCACCGTGGATAATGATAATAATTGTTAACTTACACCATCTATTAAATTGATCTAGGTTTTAGCTGATAAAATTTTAAACTTATTATCGTTGATTACAAGTTCATGTTTAGCAAAATGAGTCGCCATAAATGGTTCATATTTTAGAAAGTTATTGGCCACAATACGTAGCTGTCCACCGTCCATTAAATGTTTTGGGGCATTGCTTATAAAGTTTTCAGGTACTTTATAATCAGTTTTTAATCCAGTGTGAAATGGCGGGTTTGATATGATTGTTGCAAACTTACCGTGTAGATCTGTCAGTCCATCACTTGGGTAGACCTTTGCTTCTACATTATTGGCAGCAAGCGTTAATGTTGCAGATTCAATTGCTAGTGCATCAATATCGATAAGTTCTAGCGGGATCTGCGGGCGTTTGAGACCAATAAATGTACCAATAATGCCGCAACCGCAACCAAAATCTAACGTTCGTTTCATTTTTATATGACCGAGATTTTTAAGTAGCAATTGAGTGCCTAGATCTAACTCGCCGTGGCTAAATACACCAGGTAATGAAACGATATCAATGGTCATATCTTCAGCGGTAACTTGATAACGCTTGATCCAATCTTCTTTTTTAAACGGTGATGCATTATTTAAGTAATTAGCACGAAATAGCGCACAATGCCTTGCCGAGTCAACTTTAACAGGGCTATCGCAAACGTCTTTAATTTGCTTCGCTGCTGATTTTACTCCGCCTTTATTATCACCGACTAAATAAATTTCTGCATTGTCAGCTAAATGGGGTAATACATTCGCTAGAAAGTAATTTGCGCGCTCTTTTGCTTTAGGCCAATAAAGAATTAATTGATCCCACTTCTCTTCAATTGGATTATTGAAATAGGGACTATATTGCACTGTTAGTGCATCCGAGGTTGGAAATTGACTGACAACTTTATGATTATGAAAATCAAGTCCCCATCCTAGAACCGCTTTTGCGCCATTGTCACACAATTGCTGCACTAAGTTATCATCAGAAAAACCGGCGACAATAACTCGTTGGTTTTCAAATAACTCAAAGTTGCGGGCTAAGACTTGGCTTGGGTTTGACAGTGTAGACATGAAAATCTCGATGGGCTAATTTGGGGGGGATTATAAACGAAATAGCCACGCTGATGAAGCATGGCTATTGTGATTTATTGGTGAAGTGCTTTATTTACCTAACAGGCCAAAAATTGTTTTAGCAATATCGGTATTATCCACTTGTCCTTTTAACGTATTCTTACTTGGACCAAATGTAAACACTGGTACATCTACACCGGTATGGCCACTTGTTGTCCAGCCAGTATTAGTGCGAATATCGATGACTTTCTTGATGGCTTTATATAAAGCTTTGCCACTTGTTTTATGGGCAATGGTTAACGCGCTTACTTCGTCTTTTGATAACTCAAAACCCAGTTTGTCATTGAGCATGGATACATCTAATGCTTTAGCTGTTTGAGCCTTTGCTATTGCTTCAGGAGAGGCTTTAAGTCCTTTTAGAACTTGCGGTTTCCAAGCATAATCACCATTTGCGCCAATCGTAAAGCCACCAGTTGAATGATCTGCGGTAATAATAACAAGCGTATCAGGGTTAGTTTTTACGTATTCTTTAAGGTATTTAATAGTAACTGCAAGATCGTCCATTTCTGCCATGGCTGCTGCGATGTCATTTGAATGTCCAGCCCAGTCAACTTGAGAACCTTCAACAAGCATAAAGAAGCCATTATCATTGTTATCTAAACGATCAAGTGCAACTTCTGTCATTGCTTTGAGGCGGTGTTTGTTGCTGTCATCAAGTGCCCAAGGTAAGCCGACAGGGGCGAATAAACCTAATAGTTGATCATTATTTACTGACGCAAGTTGGCTATATTGATCAATATACTGATAACCAGCGTTTTCAAAATCTTTAGTCACATCGCGGTCATCGCGTTTGAAATATGAAACACCACCACCGAGCATGACATCAACAGTGTGCTTTTTACCAATACGATTATCAAAGAATTGGTCGGCAATTTTGTCGTACATTTTACGTTGTTTTACGTGCGCGGCGTAACTAGCTGGTGTCGCGTGATTGATCTGCGATGTCACGACTAGTCCGGTCGATTTACCGATGCTTTTTGCATATTCCATCACTGTTTCTAATGGCTTAACATCGACATCGACCCCAATGGCGCCATTATATGATTTGTGGCCAGTCGCAAGGGCTGTTGCTGAGGCTGCGCTGTCAGTGACAAATCCACTAACTTTCGCTGGGTATGTGCTTGAACGTCCGACAAGAATGTTATCAAATACTGTAGGTTCAATAGCTGCTGTTTCTGGGTCATCTTTAAACAGACGGTAAGCTGTTGTATAAGCGGGTCCCATACCATCGCCAACAACCATAATAATATTTTTAGGACCTTTATTGTCACCATGGGCAACTGCGCAGCCACTTATTGCTGCGGTGATAAGTAATGTTGATAATATTTTTTTCATTATTCTATCTTAGTTATTTATGGCTGCGTGATTGCAGCATGTTATTGTCGTAAGTCAGTGTACTTTTTAAACGTTAATTGTGAAGTGATTATGACATTTTGTGTGATATTGGTTTAGTTAATTTGATTAAGCACTTCCATCAATTCAACTTTAGTCATCTGATGTTTGGCTAATAGCTTACGGATCATTATACGCTGGGTCGCAATACTGTCTTTTTCTAGAAACGACAAAATCGCATCTTTGTCTGGTTTGCATATGCAAACGACGACTTTAGCATCAGCGCGTTTAATACTGGTATAAATAAGGTTGTCGCAGGCATAAACGCGTTTTGGCGCTTCAATACACTGTTCTGATAAACCTTCGGCCATTGTAACTGGTGCAAAAAAGACAAGGCACCCGATGAGGCTATTTCGCAGCGAAATATTGTGCATGATAATTTACGTACCTCAATTAGCAAAAGATAATAAAACAAGAGTTTAAGTATCACTCACGATAACAAAATAAATCTAAACTCGGTAGGGCGTACGATTATATTTTATCGCTAAATATCCAGCAAGTAAGACAATTGACGCGCCTATAAACCACAATAATGTTGGATATTCTTGCCACCACAGTGCGCCTAACAACGCGGCAAATAAAATAGAGCTATAGCTAAACATGCCAATGGTACTTGCACCAGCTTTAGTAAATGCCTTGGTCATCATTAACTGACCTATAGATGAGCTAATACCTAATGTAACAAGTAAAAATAAGGTCGTTAATGATAGTGGGTGCCAACTAAAGGGAAGCATAACGCCACAGACAACAATACTAATAAGTGAGAAATACGCAACAATCGCTTTGCTAGGTTCAGTACTTATCATGCGACTGATGGTGGTTTTGCTTATTGCTATAAGGACAGCGCCAAATAATATTAGGGCAGCCAAACCAAGTTGTAAGTCAGGGCCACCTGCCTGTGATTTAGTGGTTAAGCAGATGGTGGCGCCAATGAAACCTAAAATAATGCACGTAATGGTAATTTTACTCTGTGGTTGCTTTAGCCAAAAATAGGCAATAATTGGAATAAAGAATGGTGCGAGCATTAATGTCATTGCGCCGTTCACCAAGGTTGAATTGCTGAGCGCATAGGTATAAATAAACATCGCCAAAATACCGGTAAACGCCCGCAGTAAATGAAATGGCATATTAGGCGTTTTGAATAGTGTTGTTCTATTACTTAATAGCCAGGGCGCTAACGGAACCAGCGCGAATAAGTTACGAAAAAATACAATTTGAACCGCAGATACATCTTGACTGAGGTATTTTATTTGCGCGCCAACTAATGCAAAGGTGAGCTCAGAGGCTAACACCAAAAGGATGCCAATAATAAGTGGCTTATTGTTCATGGGGGAATAATGACCTAGGAGTAATAAAAGCTCGTTTAATGGTTGTATTATCCGTGATTGAATCGCTATGTACTAGCGAAGTCTGGGATTGATTTAACTTAAATCAAAATTAATCAGTATCACGGCATCAATTACTAGCTTTTAAACCATCAAGTCCATAAAATCGGTGACAAAGAAACTGATGGATAATTCCATGCAACACTATGACATTGTAATCGTTGGCGGGGGAATGGTTGGTAGTGCACTTGCTTGTGCGTTGAACCAATCAGGTTTATCTATTGCGGTTATCGAAAAAACGGCGCCGCAACCGTTTGAACCACAGCAACCGCTAGATCTGCGTGTATCGGCGATTAGTGCAGCTTCTGCGAGTCTATTAAAAGACGTTGATGCATGGTCGTCTATTTTAGCAATGCGCAGTTGTCCGTATCGTTATCTCGAAACGTGGGAAGGTCATCAATCAAATTTGCTTTTTGATAGCCAAGAAATGGGCCATCAACAATTGGGACATATTGTTGAGAATCGCATGATTCAATTAGCGTTGTGGCAACAAATGGAAAAATATTCATCGATTGATGTAATAAGTGGGCAGGCTATTACTAAAATTTCTCGCTCGCAAGATGGATATCAATTGGCAATGAATGAAAGTGAGCTGCATTGTAAATTATTAGTCGGTGCTGATGGCGCGAATTCAATCGTGCGCCAAACCGCTAATATCGGCGTTACCTCATGGGATTATGCCCAGCATGCCATGTTGATAAATATATCAACTGAGCAGGCACAACAAGATATTACTTGGCAGCAGTTTTTCCCTACAGGACCACGTGCATTACTGCCGTTGGCAGGCAACAATGCATCACTCGTTTGGTATGATTCGCCAGCTAGAATCAAAGCATTATCGCAAATGCCAATAAATCAGCTTAAAGAAGAAATCATTGCGCATTTCCCTAATCGTATAGGCGAGTTCACCGTAGATAATGCGGGTGCGTTTCCATTAACTCGTCGCCATGCGCAGTGTTATGTCAAAGAGCATTTGTGCATTGTTGGAGATGCCGCTCATACGATTAATCCGTTAGCAGGACAGGGTGTCAATCTTGGATTTAAGGATGTATCAGCACTAGCTAAGGTTATTAACGATACTGCCTCGCAAGGCGGCGCGTGGTGGCAGCTTGATGTATTAGAACGTTATGAAAACCAGCGACGTCGCGATAATCTGTTAATGCAGTCTGCAATGGATGTCTTTTATCTTACTTTTAGCAATGAATCGTCGCCATTTAAGCTATTGCGAAATACAGCTTTAAAGGTAGCGCAGCAGTCTTCATGGGGTAAAAAGCAAGTCATGAAATATGCAATGGGGTTATAAGTGTAATTTTTTGGCCGAAAATGTGTGCGTTATGTCTATTAAATCATCATGCAGATAAAAAGAGTAAAAAAACTGACAAAAAACTATTGACGGTTTCGTCCTCCATCAGCATAATACGCCGCACTTGATGAGGACAACGCAGTTTTCTTTTCTTAACGATAAGAATGTTTAATCTCAGGTTATGTGCGGGAGTGGCGGAATTGGTAGACGCGCTAGATTTAGGTTCTAGTATCTTAGGGTGTGAGAGTTCAAGTCTCTCTTCCCGCACCATTTACAGTTGGGATATAGCCAAGCGGTAAGGCAGCGGGTTTTGATCCCGTCATTCCAAGGTTCAAATCCTTGTATCCCAGCCAACTTTTTAAGTTGAGTGAATGACAAAGACGTGTAACTTTAAATACACACTATTATGATGGCTACGTAGCTCAGCTGGTTAGAGCACATCACTCATAATGATGGGGTCACAGGTTCGAATCCCGTCGTAGCCACCATTTCTCTTTATTGATTTCTCAATAGCCCATAATCATATTGATCTGTCCATTCGTCACCCATACGATAATGTTTCATAAATTCAGCTTCACGTTTAAAGCCTAGCTTCTCCATCACGCGATATGAAGCAACATTTCGAGCGTCACATTTAGCTACGAGCTTATAGAAACCAAACTGCTCAAACAAATAGTCAATTAATAATGACGTTGCCATAGTACAAATGCCTTTACCAGCCGACTCTGGTGACATTCGATAACCTATTTCTGCTCGCTGACAGTCCCAATCTTCAACGCGAAAAACTATTTCGCCAATAACCTTGTTATTGTTGCGCTGGCAAACAACTAGTCCGTTCCAATAGCCCGTCGTAAATTGCCAAGGCTGAGAGAGTTTTTCCACAAGTTCTCGAGTTTCTTCTGGTGATTCAACTGGCGCGATGTATTGGCAATTTTCAGGATCGCCGCGATAAGCTCTAATATCCATTAGATCTTTTATTGTTGCTAAGCGCATGATTATAAGATTATTTTTAAGCTGCGAAGGCGTATGAAGCAAATCTTGAGTTATTTTCATAGCTGGTATCTGAGTAATTAAAGGTGGTGTAACAGTAAGGAATGATTAAATGAAATTCAATCCCAAGGTAGTAAAATTTATAGTTGCGATTCAATTGGTAAAATTTGCATCATGCGAACAAGGAGACGGTGCCACCAATTTGTATGGGGTTCGGTAGTATGAACAATAACAGCATCTCCTTTGGTTTCTAACCATGTTATTTGGTTATTTTTCAATGACACTTTGAAAGCCATTTTATCAATATTTTGACTAATAGATGTCACCATGTTTTCTGCAATAGAGGTCGAAGTAAGTATGGTTCCAACCTCTGTATTTTCATAAACAGAGCGAGGATCTAAGTTTAATGACCCAATAAAAATATGGGTTCTATCGAGAACAAAAGATTTTGCGTGTAAGCTGGTCTTTGAAGAGCCAAAATTAGATGAGTCTTGCTCTCTATTGATTGATACATCAACTTTCGGCTTCATTTCGTATAATAGAATTCCTTGTTTTAATAAGGTTTTTCGATAGCGGGAGTATCCAGAGTGGACCGCTGAAACGTCACTTGATGAGAGTGAGTTTGTAATGATTGTTATCTTAATTCCTTTATCACGCAAAGCTGATAGGAAACGAATCCCTTCGTTGCCTGGCACGAAATAAGGCGTAATAATCAATAATTCACTCTCGATATGCTGAAAGTATGGTTCAAGTTTTTTTGTTAAATGGAATTGATGCGCATCACGTGTCGTACGGACTTTAATTGGATCGTCAAAAATAATATCTGCATTGACCCAAATAAAAGGTAACTCTTTATTGGTGAAGTGTTGACCTAACTTTGATGTGCGTAATGCGTTAATGTAAGGCGAGTCGGACTGGCGTTTAGTTAATTTATTGAGGCTGAAACGAATTGCCTCTAACGTATTGTCACTTTTGTTTTTTTTCGATAATAGGTGAATCGGGTATACAACTTCACTATTCCAGTATAAGTCAAATACTTGTGAAGCTTTTTCTACAATATTTCCTGTTAGTAGACTATCAAGATCGCTAAAGGCTCTATTCGGGTTTACGTCAAAATAGTCGTCTCCAATATTCCTTCCGCCTATTATGGCCATGCTATTATCTGCAATAAACATTTTATTGTGCATCCTACGGGTGACGTCGCCTAGTCGAGTGATAAATTGAACCGAACTACTCACGCTACGCGAAAATGGATTGAATGTACGAATCTGTATATTGGGATGAGAATCTAACGCAAGCAAATTACTATCATTGCCAATCTGATCCATATCATCGAGTAATAAACGAACTCTTACTCCCCGATCTGCTGCTTTTAATACTTGGTTGGTTAGTAGTAGTCCAACTTTATCTTCATTAAAAATATAATATTGAATATCTAAGCTTTTCTCTGCCGCGATTGATAAAGCGGCTCTTGCTACAAATGCTTCAACTCCATCACTTAATAGCAGTGCCCCAGTTTTACGAGGGTTATCCTTGGCTTGTTGCGCTACCATTTTGTCGAGCGAGGTATTTCCTTGGTTTAAAACAGCGGCAGATCTTTCCATCGTAGAGTTGTCGGGCAAATGAGCACAACCTTGGATGATTAATACTAGAAATAATAAAAATCTAATGTTTGTTGAAGGAATTAGTTGGAAAAATTTTTTCATAATAAAATTTAAGTTTTGTATAAAACATCCTATAGCTTGACCTTTATATATCTATTCCCTAATCCAACCTTGATCAGGCACGATATTCGTCTGGATTACAGCGCCAATATAGATAAGCATTAAACGCCAAGTGCCATAAGGCATCGTATCGGGGTCGTCAATATATCTCCTTAGTATTCTAGTGCGGTCTTTACCTGCTGTTTTTAATCCTAATAGTCTTGCTATATCAGCTTTAGAGTATCCACAATAAATTAGTGTTTGAACTACTTCATCAACTTCTATGGAAGTTGGCGAAGTGTATTTAGGATGGTCTATAGGTAAGTAACTTGTAGGGTTTTGAGATGGGTCACGCATAAAATGAACCAACCCTAAATGACGTCTTACTTTCGCTTCGTCGGTGGCTAAATCAGATATTGAAACAATTTTTTCTTCTTTCATTATTTATATTCGAAAATTTTTTTATAGATTAACTAGTTTTTAATAAAAAGAACAATATTATTAAATAAATATAAAGAATACCCACTTTAAGTGGTTTATATGTTGTTTTTACCATTATTATGTTGTCTTGCTGTGTGTTTGGTGTACAATGAGTGTATTGTAAACAGTAGGTTGATGATCATGAAAAAAGTTATGCTTGTAACACCCTTATTAGTTGTTATTGGAATGTTCTATTCGTTGGAGTCCAATGCTGGATTTGATGAAAAAGTTGCAGCATCGTTTGCTGCAAAATACGAAGTATGTGCGCTGAAATTAAAGGACTCGAATCCTTTTCTAGCAATTAAACTTAAAGTTAAAGCTGACGAAATAAGCCGTGATAAGTTAGGCGGTGGTGGTTATATAAAGGCATACGCAAAAGAGAAGAAGAAAGCATGGTTATTATCTGCCAAGAAATGTAAAAAACTAGCGAAAAAGATTAACTAGAAAATTTCGCTGAGTCAGCAATGGCTTATCCGATTTGAGTTAGGTATCTAATTTAAAATGATATTCATTGCTGGTTTCTATATCGTATATTTCAAGATTTACTGAATTTAGATTTAATGTTTAACTTTTTGTAATTAAAATGAATTTATATCGAATTATTGAGTAGTAGTGATTTTGACGTTATAGTCATGCACGTATTTTAGAGTACAAACTTATTAATATTCTCAGTTTAGAATGTGAATATCTATCACTTCTAAATGGGCTAAACGTATGAATTATTTTGTCGCGATAACGCCTACAACATTAATAATGTATACAGGTGAAAAACAGTGGAGTGCTGCTAATCGAAGAGTTGGATACCTCAAGTACTTCTGAAAGAAATAACGGTTAGGAATTATCTATAAATGAATGATTTATCATTTGATAGCTTTATGTCATATACCATTGGAATTTTAGTTTTTTTTATTGGTGTGGCATTGACTAGAAAAGTCAAATTTTTAAGAGAGTTTAACATTCCAGAACCTGTTACTGGTGGATTGCTCGCAGCGCTATGTATTTACTTTATTTATTTGTTAACAGGTAATGAAATCGTGTTTGATTTATCAACGCGAGACAAGCTATTAGTGTATTTCTTCACGGCAATTGGGTTAAATGCGCGGTTCTCTGACTTAATTAAGGGGGGAAAGCCTTTGGTTATTTTATTGCTATTGACCTTAAGTTTTATGGTTATTCAGAATGTTATTGGTATTGGAAGCGCACTGTTTTTAAACCTTCCTTCTCCGGTGGGTGTCTTAGCTGGTTCTGCGTCTCTGATAGGTGGTCATGGTACTACCATTGCTTGGGCGCCTGAGATTGTTGAGTTAGGAGTTTCTCAGGCATTAGAGATAGGGGTCGCTGCTGCCACGCTAGGATTAGTTATTGCGAGCTTGATTGGTGGACCCATTGCCAAGTTATTAATGGCCAGACATAAACTGTCAGGCCAAAAGCACGATAGTCCCAATGTAGAAAATGAATCGAATAATGTTGATAATCAATCTTATAGTTATTTGAGCTTTATGGCCTCGATTCTAGTTATTCATATTTGTATTATTATTGGATTCATACTTAATAATATAGTGACTGAGTTAGGCTTTAAATTACCACTTTTTGTTACTTGTTTACTCACCGGTATTATATTATCGAATACGATTCCTCGTATTCTTCCAAAGATGGTTTGGCCTGCTAGGACACGTTCTTTAGCGATCGTCTCAGAATTTTCACTAAGCTTATTTTTAACAATGTCTTTAATGAGTATGCAGTTGTGGACTATCGCGGATTTGGCTGGACCACTCCTCATTATATTAGGACTTCAAACGCTAGGTGCGGTTTTATTTATTGTTTTTATTTTATTTCCATTAATGGGAAAAGACTATCAAGCTGCAGTATTGAGTGCTGGTTTTGGAGGTTTCGCTTTAGGTGCTACTCCTACGGCTATTGCCAATATGACTGCCGTTACAAAAGCACACGGAGCGGCGCCAACCGCATTTATAATTTTACCACTTGTGGGGGCATTTTTCGTTGATGTATCAAATTCTTTCATTATCAAGTTATCACTAAGTTTCTGATATTTATGAAAGCGAGAGAAATCATATTATGAATAAGAATATTCTACTATTAATTGCCATTATTACCCTCAATGGATGCAGCAATACCACATTGGTAAAGCCACCTGCATCAACAGATAAAGCTGTTTCAAAGCAAACTTTGGAATGTCCTATATTACAAAGTGATCATTGGCACGCGTGGTTAGATAAGTATGAGCAGAAAGGTAATTCGTTCCGCCTTAATATCAATGGTGAAATTACGTTGCCTCACTCAGCTTTTTATTTGAAATGGTCTCGTGGGCCTTTAGATCGTAGATCTCCGCCGAACTTAAGGCTTTATTTAACACCGGCTCCGTTGGAAGGCATGGCTATTCAAGTTATTACAAAGGAAATGATTGATTATAAAATGAATACAGCTATTAATCATTTTAAACACGTAACCATCTATTGTAATAACAAATTATTAGCCCAAATTGACGATGTGACATTAACCGATTAGCTACGAACGCCATACTGATTGTATTAAGTGAGGATAGCGTTTATTCTTCTCTGACGCTAAATCATCATTAATTTATTGTTCTATGTTTAAGATAAATCGTTTTTCACTTCTCCTAGTGGTTGTAATTCTTTTTACTGGCTGTGCTACTTTTGTCGCCAGCCAGTACGAAAAAATATATGGTACTCCGCGAGTTATTGATCGCAGTGTTGGGAAACTGCCAGTTGGACAGATTAACTATTGGACTCAAGTAAAGCCTATCTTGGAACATCGCTGCGTTAATTGTCATGCTTGTTTTGATGCCCCATGCCAATTTAAAGCGACTGCAATTGAAGGTATAGAGCGCGGCGCGATTAACGAAAAAGTGTACAATGCCACTCGAATTCTTCCCGCAAAGCCAACGCGTTTATTTGAAGATCACGTAACAACCCAAGGGTGGCGAGAACATGGATTTTATCCCGTATTAAATGAATATCCCGCTCAAGCAGCAAGTGTTAATTTACAGACTAGTTTGCTTTATCGTTTCATTGATCTTAAAAATGATGACACCTATTCTATGGGTAAAAAACTACCTGAAGAGATAACACTGGGTTTAGATCGTTATGAACAATGTACTGATATTAATAGCTTTGATCGCTTTGCCGCTAACAATCCGCTTTGGGGGATGCCATATGGACTACCAAAGCTTAACGATAATGAATTCAACATATTAAAGAGCTGGATAGAGCAAGGTGCTGTCTATACGCCCCGAACCGCATTAAATGATGAGTATCTTACTCGAATTGCGTCATGGGAAGCATACTTAAATAAGGACTCTTTAAAAGGGCAGTTGGTTAGCAGATATTTGTATGAGCATTTATATCTTGCAAATTTGTACTTTGAGGACTTATCCAATAGAGAGTTTTTTAATATTGTTCGTTCCTCAACGCCACCAGGGCTACCTGTAAAACGAATTTCAACACGCCGACCATACAATGATCCTGAGGTCGATCGCGTTTATTATCGAATCGTTCGTCATTTGGAAACCGTTGTTGCTAAAACACATAAGCCATATGCTTTAAATGCAAAGCGTAAGACAACATGGGACAATTTATTTTTTAATACCGACTATCAAGTCACCAGCTTACCGAGTTATGAATCTGAAATTGCGGGTAATCCGTTTATTAGTTTTGAACAATTGCCTATGAAATCGAGATATCGATTTTTATTAGACGAAGCGCAGTTCACCATTATGAATTTTGTTAAGGGGCCTGTGTGCCGTGGGCAAGTTGCCATCAATGTCATCCGTGATAGGTTCTGGGTCTTTTTTGTTGATCCAGATTTACCAATTGAGAAAAAAGTTGAAGATGCTCTAATTCAGAATCAAGATGACTTAGAGCTCGCAAGCACGCAAGAAGACATATTTTTACCACTCACAAATTGGGTGAAGTATGCAGATAAAGAAAGGCGTTCAAGAAGAAATCGTGACAAATTCTTATTTGAGAACTTCTCAAAAGGTGATTTTAAGATTGAACTTGAAAATATTTGGGATGGCGATGGAACTAACCCTAACGCTGCATTAACAATTATGCGGCATTTTGACTATGGAACCGTAGAAAAGGGCCTACTAGGTGATAACCCACAAACTGCTTGGGTTGTTGGTTATCCATTGCTGGAAAGAATTCATTATTTATTAGTTGCTGGCTATGATGTTTACGGCAATGTTGGACATCAACTTCTATCTAGAATTCATATGGATTTCTTAAGAATGGATGGTGAATCATCATTTTTGACCATGCTGCCACAAAAGTCACGTGTCAAAGAACGCAACGATTGGCATCGTAATTCGCCAAAAGAGGCTAACGAATTCTTAG
>CAJXRU010000119.1 GCA_913060565.1 uncultured Gammaproteobacteria bacterium
ACGAGATCATGCCTAGTCTCGTGGGCTCGGAGATGTGTATAAGAGACAGGTTAGTAAGTGTTTGATGAGATTAATATTTATGTCCTAAATAAATAGTAATCTTTAAGCATTTTGATGTCCTATTTTTTAATGAATTAGTATTAGTTATAAATTTAGTAGAGATCAGGAGTCGTGCGTGAGGATAAAATTATTCGCGTCAATCATTCTAATATTTGGCTTAATCCCGAGTCTATTTGCGAGCGAGAAATTAAACCTTGCCGACCCTTATACCAGTGCTTCTTTAGATGGTCATGTATCTTTTATTAGTGTTAGCAACCCATCCGTCGAAAGACTAACCTACTCTCAGCTTTCAAATCTCGCATGGCAAAGTGATGGTGGCGCATTCAACCAAGGATATAGTAAAGATATTTGGTGGCTAAAAGTCGATATTAATAGTCAGGTTACTAACACTGGTGTTTATTTATTGGAAATTAGCTATCCGGTATTAGATTTTTTAGATGTTTATCAAGTCGATCATCAGACTCAATCAATTACATTAATCGAAGAATTAGGTGACAAACGCCCTTACCTTGATCGTCAGATCAATACCACAAACTTCCTACTTCCATTACAATTCGACAAGGGTAAAGATTATTCCATCCTGCTTAGAGTACACGGCAGCAGTTCGCTGCAAGTACCTATGACATTATGGCATCCAGTGAGTTACCACGAATACAACCAATCATTATCAATTGCCAACGGTGTCATCTGGGGGGCACTGTTAATTATGGTGTTTTACAATCTTGTAATATTTACTCGTACCCGCGATAAGAGCTATTTGTATTACGTGCTTTATGTATCATCAATGGTTGTCTTTTTGTTTTCACTAAAGGGATACTCATTTCAATATATTTGGCCAGAACAAACATTTTGGAATGATCGCATCATTGTTATTTGCTTAAGTGGCATCGTGCTGTTTGCGGCATTATTCACCCAAACATTCTTACAAATCAAAGAGCGCATGCCGCGTTTTTATTACGTTATTGTCGCTATTTACATTGCGTCAATTGTCTCTATTATCATTGCGCCACTCGTAGAGTTCAGAACCAGCGTTATTTACGCAATATCACTATCGATCGTTGGGTGTTCATGTGGATTATTTACGGGCACCTATCTCTGGCGCAAGAATGTAAAAGCAGCTAAGTACTACACTATTAGTTGGTGGGCTATGTTATGTGGGGGTATCGTCTTAGCGCTAAATAAGTGGCAAATTATTCCAGTTAATATGTTAACTGAAAATTTTATTCTTATTGGCTCAGTATTCGAAGCTTTTTTATTAAGCTTTGCACTGTCTGAAAAATACAATGAAGAAAAACAACTTCGCCTAGAGGCAGAGCATGCATACGCTGTAGCCCAAGAAAACATTAACGCACAGCTTAACGTTAAAGTAAAAGAGCGCACTCTACAATTAGAGACGGCATTGCAAAAACTCAAGCTCATTAGTGAAACAGATGCACTAACAGGTCTTAATAACCGTCGATGTATTGATGATTTAATGGTACAAAAATTCGAGCACTGTATGGCAGCAAAAACTAACATTGCAATTGTCATGCTCGATATCGATTTCTTTAAGAGCTTTAATGATAAATATGGCCATCAAACAGGTGATGATTGCTTGATCCACGTTTCTGGCTTACTTAAACAAGTGGCTGACGAAAACGAATGTATTAGTGGTCGTCTCGGTGGCGAAGAATTCACACTGATTGTTGAAGACTCCGACAAACATACCTGCCGCGATATTTCGCAACAAGTGGTTGATATTATCGAACAGTCCAAATTTATGTTTGAAGATAAAATTCTTAAGGTCACTATTAGCGCCGGTGTTTCTTTGATGTATCCAAGATCAATGGATGAAATACCGTTAATCTTTTCACAAGCAGATCAAGCGCTTTATCAGGCAAAAAACAATGGCCGTAACCGCGTTGAAGTCTTTAAATCAGCAGATGATTCAGCACAACATACTCAATCGATGTCAGCGCTCTCTTTAAACGATATTAACTCTAATTTAGCACGTTCTTAGAGACTCATATGCAGTATAGGAAAAGGCTTACCCATATCATCTACCGGTGAACGAGAGGTGACTTCAAACCCCATATGTTTGTAGAACTCTACCGCTAATGGGTTTTGCTCATTAACATCCACTCTAATGGCTTGAAGCTTGTTTATTGCAAATGTTAGAAGCTGGCGACCAATTCCCTGCCCGCGGCATTTATTAAGTACAAATAACATCTCAACTTTGTTGTCAGCAACGCCAATAAAACCAAGAATACTCTTATGGTCATCCTTTACGCACTTTAGAGTCACCGCAGGAAAAGCGTGCTCTATAATCATTGGTTTAAACTCGGCAATGTCAATTTCTGTAATAAAATCATGGGTTGCTCGCACCGAGTCTTCCCAGACTGCTAACAACTCAGCGAAATCGGCCGAAGTAACATCTTCTATCATAATTATTTCTCTCATTAAAAAGCCAATGCCACTTCTCAGCGACATTGGCTTTAAATTAGGTTCAGCTATGGGGTTAACTTAACCCTAATACGACTTTCTCAGAACGTAGCGAGCGTGCTAATAGCAATGTCATGACAACAGCTACACCTAAAGTGGTTAGCATCGTAAACGCGAAGGCTGCTAAATCTAACGCTTCACCTTTATACAGATCGCTCATAATGACATTCTGACCAGCCAAAGGAATATAATCTAACCATGCAGGCTTATGCGGTAGCATCATAATGGCAAATGGAACCATCATAGGTAAAATTAGAATCATTGATAAGTAAGATTGCGCTTCTTTAAAGCTTTTAGATTGATACGCAAAAAACAACTGCGTAATACCCGCTAAATAAGCCAGTGGAATAATCATCACTGCAATAATTATCATTGTAATTGGGTCGATAACAATTGAAATGCCAAGCTGTTCAAGTGGCAACATCGACATCGTAAAGCTCATCGTAAACATGGTTAGAATTGACGCTAGCGCGCCATAAAAACTGACACAAGCTACTTTGGATAATACCACTAACACGGTTGAGACGGGTTGACATAATATGAGCTCTAATGAATGACGCTCTCGCTCACCCGCACTCGTATCAATAGACGCTGTCATTGAAGCCGTAAAGAGTGCCATCATAATAAACATGGCAACCATACTCATGATCAAGCCACTTGATGATTCTGGTGTTTGGGTGCTTTGAACATCAATAGAAATCGGCTGCGTGATACGAGGATCAATGCCGCGCATTAATAATCGTGTTGAACCAATTTGACTGCTATAAGCGTTAATAATGCTTTCCATACGACGTAATGTTGACCGTAAATCTTTATCGCTATAATCCGCTTTGATTGTAATTTTTGCCGGCTTTCCTTCATCTAAACGCTGCGCAAAATCTTCACTGATTGTTAGTTTAACTTCACGCTCTTTCCATTTAGCAGCTTCATTGTCTGGCACTTCACTAATCGGCTTAAACTGACGAGCATTTAAGTAACTAATAAGCTCTGGAGCTCGTTCAGCACCGACAAACTCAATGTAACTGTCTTTAACCGCCGTTTCTTGTTCAATTTGAAACATGAACAATGCAGCCATCATAATAGGTCCAACAACGATAGCGAACAACGCAGCCATTAACGCACGTTTATCGCGAAACGCTTCGCGAAACTCTTTAACGACTAATCCTTTAAAAATACTCATTATGCGGCTACTCCTTCGTCACTACCAATAATGGCCACGAATGCATCTTCTAATTGCTCTTTACCCGCTAAGTCACATAATTCTTGTGGTGAACCCTGTGCGACAACTTTACCTTTTGCAACAATAATAACGCGATCACACAGCGCGGCTACTTCTTGCATTACGTGGCTTGAAAACAAAATACAATGCCCCGCCGCTTTAAGTTTCAGCAGCTGCTCACGTAACAACCGTGTACTCATAACATCGAGGCCACGCGTTGGTTCATCAAGTACTAAATTTTGAGGACGATGAACTAAGGCTTGTGCCAAGGTCACTTTCATTCGTTGACCTTGTGAAAATCCTTCTGTTCTTCTGTCGCTAATATCTTGCATGTCTAAATCGCTAATAACGGTATCTAATGCATCATCAAGTGCTTTACCCGTTAAGCCATGCATTTGTGCAAAGTATTCAATTTGTTCACGAGCCGTTAACCGCTCACTCATGCCAAACTGATCAGGGAAAATACCTAGTGATTTTCGTGCATCAATAGGCTTGTTTGCCACATTTATATCATTAATATGCGCCTCACCAGTATCGGCTTTTAACAGACCATATAAAATTCGCAATGTTGTTGTTTTTCCAGCGCCATTAGGGCCTAAAATACCGGTTATTTCACCGTCATTTGCTTCAAACGAAACAGATTCAACAGCTGTGAAATCACCAAATTTTTTGGATAAATTATTTACTTTCAACATGATTATTTCGTTTCCTTCACGTGTAAATTACTGTTGTTATTTAGCAAGAATCCTGGGAGAGGCTGTTTATCTAAACAACTACTATCTACATCGTCAAAATTGAGATTATCTAAATACTCGCCAATCATGTTTGCAGCACACGTTTGAGTCACCAAGCCATGACCTGCGTTCTTAGCAACATAATGTTTGCTGTTGCTCAACCCTTCAGCAGCCATAGTTCCCCATGATGGTGGGGTTACAGGATCTAATTCGCCAGACAGTAACATCGTTGGAATCGATGAAACAACCTTGTCACCAAAGTTGGCGGGAGCCGTAAATGTAGGCCAGTGCTTACAAATACCGCTAAACACTTCAAAAGTATGAGCACCAGAGAATGTATTGGCGCTATCTTTGGCTAATAAATCTTTGCCAGCTCGAGGAATGTCTTCATTACATAAGATATTGAAAGTCAGCCCAACGTACATACCACCGGTAGAATCTTCACTTTGCGACATCAAGCCAACGAAAGGTTTATAGTTTCCTTTAGCAAACTCACTTACTACATAAGGTAGAAGTTCACGACGACCCACGCTATAAAGCATATTTCGTAAGGTATTAATAAACTTCTTACTGTCGATGTTCAGGGCAATTGATTTGTCAGTGACAGGATGATCTATCATTGTCTTAATTGGCGCTAGCTCTAACTGCGCACGGATCTTTTGATAATCAGATACAAAGTTTGGGAACAACTCATGACATGCTGGGTTGTTGTTACATTGCTCAACTAAGATATCGAAAGCACGTTGCGCTTCAATTCCCATCGGGCCAACAACCACTTGTGGCGGCACAACACCATCTAAAATAACTGAACGTAATGCTTGTGGTTTTTCACGCATGTAAACCATTGCAGCGCGTGAGCCATACGAAATTCCATAAAGATTAATTTGTTGATATCCCAAGGCTTCACGCACGGCATCAAAATCTAAAATGGCGTTATTAGTATTGTATTGAGATAGGTCGACATCAAATGATGCAATACACTTTTTAGCATCCTCAACGTTAAAATCACTACTTAATACCTCATAAATATCGCCATCTTCTTCATCACAAACAAGCGGGTTTGATTTACCCGTACCGCGCTGATCAATAAAGACTAAATCTCTATCTTCGCGGACACTGTGGAAAATCTTAAGTAAACCAGGCACTAGTTCAGAAGCTGCTTGCCCTGGCCCACCCATCAGCAAAAACAACGGATCACTTTGTGGAGATTGAGATATTGCATTGGCTACAATCACGTTCAAATCGAGATTCTTACCAGTTGGCGACTGCCAATTTTCAGGAACGGATAACTGTCCACATTGTAATTGTTTAGAAACCCCTTCCACAAAACAACTTTCAAGTTGTAATGGATCTGGCTGGGTATCATTGGCAATCGCAGAATGAGACACCAAGGTAGTGGCAAGTACGCTAGATAACAGCGAACCCATTAGCCAGTGATTTAATCGCTTCAAATCATATCCTTATTCATTATTATTTAATTCAAGTTAACGGAGTTTAGCCTAAATAATACGACAAAAGCGAGAAAACATTGACATGTTATGTCAACGAATCTCGCTTTAATTTGTAAAGTTTTATTAAATAAACTGTCGATGCAGCGTATTAGCTCACTTTATAGCGCTCAACAGAGTCATTAAGTTCCAATGCATGCTTTGCCAATTCATCACTTAAGCTTGCGTTATTACTGGAATGTTGTGCGGTTTTATCCACTTGCTGACGAATAGACTCAACCCCATTATTTACTTCCATCACCCCGTGACTTTGATTATCAATGGCATCAGCAATGGAGGTTGTCATGGCAAGAATACTCGCCATATTCTCAGTAATTTCTGATAACACATCACCCGCAGCCGACGCTTTGTCTGCGCTCTCCTGTCCCTGCTGCTGACAATCGGTTATCAGTGACATCATGCTTTTACTTCGTTGTTGCAGCGTATCAACAATGGTTTCAATCTCCTGTGTCGAATCTTGAGTTCGACTTGCCAATGTTCGCACTTCATCTGCAACCACAGCAAAGCCGCGCCCCTGCTCACCTGCGCGAGCAGCCTCTATAGCCGCATTAAGCGCTAATAAGTTAGTTTGCTCAGCAATCCCACGAATCACGTCCATTACCTTAGTAATATGCTCACTGTCATTCACGAGTTTTTTGGCTTCTTGATGTGACTTTTCAAGATTGTTCGATAAATGGCGAATTTGCTCAATCGTTGCCTGAACGCCTTTGTTACCATTTAACGCATTTTGATTGGTTAACTCTGCTTTAGTAGCCGCATCTGTGGTATTGGTGACTATGCCATCAATGGTGCCCGTTAAGGTCGACACCGCCATGGTGACAGTTTCAGCCTGTCCCAGCTGATGTTCAATACTCTGCTGATTATCACCAACACTGCTCGACAGATCAGTTGTCGCGCCATTGAGCGTTTTAACACTATGATTAACATCAATAATAATGCTCTCAAACTTCTGCAACAATTGATTTAAATGCACTGCCATTTCAGCAATTTCATCTTTTCCTTGAGCATCTGCGCGCTTAGTTAAGTCATTGGTGTGCTCAACGTCAATCATCAAGTTTCTCAAGCTGCTGATTGCTTCTAATATGCGATTACTATTCACTAAATTAACAACCAATGCTAATGCGCTAATTGCCGCAAAAGCGCCGTAGAGTATCCATGCCATCAACGCATTAGTTGCACTAATCTCTTGCTTGCTATGAACGATTAACGCATTTAACATTTCTTCAGTGGTATGCACGGTCGTTCGCATCGTGCCTTGAATGCCTAATTTGGGTGTTAATCCCATTGTTTCATTGGCTTGTGTTAGCTGAATAAACTTCTCATGATAATTATGAAGTACAGCAATATCTCCATAGCCCTGCTGGGTCATTAACTGTTTAAGCTGCTGAAAGTGTCCCGTAAATTTATCGATATACTTTGGATCAAGTCGTAACATGAAATCTTTTTCATCGCGACGTAATTGCAACAACATAATCAATAAAGACGGATCACCATTCTTAACTTGCGCTTCAATTCGGTGCGCCGCATCGCGTAATTCACCATAGAATCCATCTTTTGGATGATAGCCAATTTGTTTTTGTTGATTAACCAACGCCATAAAATGATCACGATATTGACCTGTTGCTTGATTAAGGCCGTCAATTTCCGCCGTGTCTAAAGAATACAATGCAAACAACGTTTTTAGCGTAGCGATATCTGATGATAATTTTTGCTGTCTATTAGTATATTTCTCAACGTATTTATCGTCTTTTCGGGCAAGAAAGTCTTTTTCATTACGTCTAAGTTCCAAAATATCACTCTTAATAGAACTCGTTAATTCAAGGCCGTGGTTGAGATCGCCAACCGTTTTTTCAGTATATGTTGTCACAGAAATGACCACCAGCAAGCTCACTATTAGCAAAGCGGTATTAAACATTAAGCGGTATTTGATAAGCATCGTATTCCCTCGATATCAATGGCTACAAAGATGGGAATAAACAATCAGAGAGTAAGGAAACGACTACAATATCCTTTTGCAATGCTGTGTTATACCCCTAGGTACAATCGTGACTCACTGCTGATACCTAGCGCAAACTGCGTTTACCGCGCTAAACATATAGTCGTTAATACCATTCAACGTTATCTGTGCGTCACTGTCAACGATCGATATGAATATTGTATAAAATTACAAACATTAGAAAATACTAATACAAACCTTTACATTAGAATTAACTAATATAAAATAATCTCCATTGTATTAATTTCAAGCTTGGCATCAATGAATAAACTTTCACTTAATCAACGATTAGCACAGCTAGTCATCCATTGGGCTATTCATTGGCCCAAAACAATTTATGCGATGGTTGCATTATTAGCGCTTGCATTACTGACACAGGTTCCGCGTATCAATATTGATACCGATCCACAAAATATGCTCAGCCATGACAATCCAGCGCGCGTATTTCATCAGCAGGTAAAAAAAGAATTTAACCTTTATGACGCCATTGTATTAGGGGTCGTCAATCAGCAAGGAATTTATACACCGCAATCACTGTCGACGATCAAAAATATCAGCGATTACCTCATGACTGTCGATGGTGTTATTCATTCCGAAATCATGGCGCCAAGTTTGGTTGATAATATCGTTAATGAAGCACAGGGCACATTGCGTTTTAGTTGGTTAATGCCTAGTGCGCCACAAACACAACAACAAGCCGATGCCGTTCAACAAGCAATCAACCGCCTACCAATGCTCAAGAACACGCTGGCATCTAATGACCATCAAGCAATTGCTATCTATATTCCACTAGAAAATAGCGACAGCAGTTATCAAATTGCGCAACAACTACGACAATTTATTAGCACGCAAGATCAAAACAATGAGTATTTCATTACTGGTCTACCCATTGCTGAAAATCAATTTGGCAATGAAATGTTTGTACAAATGGCCATTAGTGCACCGCTTGCTGGGTTAATGATTTTCACTATGTTGTGGCTATTTTTACGTAAAGCAGTGGTCACCATGGGTACGATGCTGGTGGCAATGAGTACCGTGATCATTACTATGGGGAGTTTGATTACACTGGGGTTTTCAGTCCATATATTATCGTCGATGATTGCTATTTTTCTAATGCCTATCGCCGTTGTTGACGCCATTCATGTTCTATCTGAATTTAAAGAAAAACTCCAATTTAACCGCGCTAACAATATCAACCAATCAACTGACGATGCAATCAGTGACGTCATTAGTCATCTATTTCAGCCAATGTTATTCACCACCCTCACCTCTGCAATTGGCTTCTATTCTTTAATGTTAACGCCAATTCCACCAGTGAAAGTCTTTGGTGGTTTTGTAGGCAGCGGCATTATTGCGGCGTTTATTCTTACCATGACGTTACTGCCAGCCTATTTATCACGCTTAAGTTCATCGACAATCAATGATTTATCACTCCAAGATAGCGATAAACCAACATTACTTGTCCGCGGATTATTAGCGCTATCAACTATTACTATTAAAGCCAATAAATCAATCATTGTGTCATTAATGGCCATTACGGCTATTGGCTTAGTGGGGATAACACACATTGTTATTAATGATAATCCGGTACGTTGGTTTAAATCAGATCACCAAATAAGCGTTAGTGATCGTGTATTAAATCATCATTTTTCAGGAACTTATAATGCCTACTTAGTCTTAAGCTACGACGAGCAAGGACAACAGCAATATGGATTAATCGATAGTTTATTAGGAAAAGCAAATAGCGAACAAATCGTTTTGCCAAGTTGGATAGCTCGCCCTACTGCGCAGCAATTATTACAAGCCTTTGACGACGCAAGTTTTGAACAAGAGCTCAATCCACAACAACAGTTATTCTTAGCACATGCACAAAGTGTTCTAAATACAGCAGTACAAACAAAGGGTAACTTCTATCAACCCAATGCACTAAATACGATTGAAAAATTAGCACTACACCTCAGAAAAAACCCAGTTGTTGGTAAGGTAAATACACTCAGCGACATTACAAAAACGGTGAACCGAGAACTCGTCAGTGGTTTAGACACCGACTATGTGCTGCCAAAAACAAGCGAAGGCGTCGCGCAAGTGTTACTGCAATACCAATCATCTCACCGCCCTGGTGACTTAAACCACTTTGTCACACCAGCCAAAGACAAGTCTTTACTGTGGTTGCAATTAAACAGTGGCGATAATCAAGCGATGATGGACGTTATTGACAGCGTAGATGCGTACATTGCCGAGCACCCATTGCCGCTTGGCATGAGTTTAAATTGGGCGGGAAAGGCGTATATTAATGTTATTTGGCAACAAGCCATGGTTGAAGGCATGCTCGAATCACTACTGAGTGCATTCGTCTTAGTCTTGCTGATGATGATCATGCTATTTCGCTCGATTCGCTACGGACTTCTTGCCATGCTGCCACTGTCTATTACCATCATTTCAATCTATGGCGTTATCGGCTGGATTGGCAAAGATTACGACATGCCGATTGCCGTACTATCATCGTTGACCTTAGGGTTATCGGTTGATTTCGCCATTCACTTTATCGAACGCTATCGCACCTTTCGTAAAAGTGGCCAAACGGTTACTCAGGCTATTACCGGCATGTTCCATGAGCCAGCACGAGCAATATCGAGAAACGCCATTGTCATTGCACTTGGCTTTACCCCATTGTTATTCGCGCCATTAGTGCCTTATGTCACGGTTGGATTATTTTTAGCAAGCATTATGTTGCTATCAGCGTTCGTTACATTAACCCTTATCCCGGCTGTGTTATCTGCCACTAGCACAGATAAATCTTAGGAGTATTCCATGAAATTAATATCAATCATCAAGTTTATTGCATTATTCGGAACACTTTTATTGGCTTATCAAGGACATAGCGAAGAAATGTCTGTCGATGACATTATCAAACGCACCAATTTAACAGCGTTTTATCAAGGCAATGACGGCAGTAGCGCGGCGCGCATGAAAATCATCGATGAGCAAGGTCGTGTGCAAATGCGCCAATTTCATGTATTGCGCCGTGATATCGAAGACGGTGGCGATCAACAATTTTTGATTTCGTTCTCCCGTCCAAGTGATGTAAAAGGCATGATGTTTCGCGTTGAAAAGCATATAACAAGTGATGATGATCGCTGGTTATATTTACCAGCATTAGATCTTGTAAAACGTATTTCAGCCAGTGACAAGCGTACCAGTTTTGTCGGCTCTCATTTTTACTATGAAGATATTTCCGGACGTAATACTTCACTCGATAATTTTGAACTGCTCAGACAAACAGACAGTCACTACATCATTAAGGCAACACCCAAAGATGCTGGGATCGTCGAGTTCAAAAGCTATGTTGTCGAGATCAAAAAAGACATCATGCTACCGACTAAGATTAGTTACACCAACGCCAACAATGCTGTGTATCGCATCATCGAAGCAAAAAAAATTAAAAAGATTAACGGCTTTGCGACGGTAGTAAGCTCTCAGGTTAGCCTTCCGTTAACTGGTGCTCGCACTTTAATGCAATTTAAAGGGGTTAAATACGATAACGGGATCCCAGCAAATGTCTTTAGTGAACGAAGTTTGCGAAACCCACCAAAACGCTGGTTAAAATAATGGCTCCTTATTCACGACTAACGCTAGCAGCAACCTTACTTATAAGCAGTAACCTAGCCGATGCCAATGAAGACGAATGGGACGAATGGAACGACGACACTGCATCGCCTTTCACCTATAGTGGCTTTGTACAAGCGAAATATGGCCGCTTTATAACACCTCAGCCGATTCTAAATACCAGCGCTAAAGACTTAACATTACGACTAGAAGCCCAATATGATGCTAACGTTTTTCAGGCGCAATTTAAGGCTGATAGTCAATATCAATTACTCACTAGCTATTGGCACCATCAAATACGCGAACTAGCCGTCAACGTCGATTTTGCCAATGTTGACAACACGACAGTAGTCAATTCACCACTGGGTAATTTGTCATTAAAAATTGGTCGTCAAAGTTTAAGTTGGGGGTTAGGAGAATTCGTATTTCTTAACGATCTCTTCGCTAAGGATTGGCAATCATTCTTCAATGGTAATGACATCGGTTACCTTAAAAAGCCTAACGACGCGATAAAACTAAGCTATTTTTTTGAGCAATCAAGTCTCGATGTCGTTTATCAGCATCAACATAACGTCGATAACTTGTATCAACCGCTCATGCAAAACGTCGAGCCACGTCGCAATAGTATCAATGCACGATATTATTTCAGTCGCCAACAAACTGATTATGCGTTTTATGCCAGTGACGGGTTTGCTAATACGCCGCAGTTCATTAATGGAATGCCTGAATACGCTGCACTGCAAAGCGTGGGGGCTAGCCTTGTCAAACCAATGGCAGGCGGATTAATCAAAGCAGAACTCGCCCATTATTGGTTAAATAACAGTGGTGACCACTCATCTAAACAGCAACGTTATTTACTGGGTTTTGAGCGAGAAATCATGCCACGATTAAATCTATCACTTCAAGCTTACATCGAGCGTGATAGCCAAGATTTCGAACTTAACAACCGCCAATTGATGACATCTGGACTGACATATAACTCAGCAGACAGCAATTGGACAACCCAGATGACACTTTTTCACTCACCAAATCATCGTGATAATTATGTTCGATTAAGCACATCGTTTCGATATAGCGACAACTTAATTATTAGCGGCAATCTCAATAATCTAACAGGCCAGAACGATACCTTCTTTGGACAACTGGCCACCATTGATAACGCCGCACTGCGACTAAGTATTTATTTTTAAATTTTAACTGGAGAACACTATGACCTACCAAAAAGCCACCTTTTTATTTGCAGGGATAATGACTCTTTTATCTGTTGCGCTCACGCAATTTGTACATCCAAATTTCTTGTACTTTACCTTGTTTATTGGCGTCAACATGATGCAATTTTCAATCAGCAAATTTTGTCCCGCGTCATGGGCATTTAAAAAACTAGGCCTTAAATCAGATTGTGATAATCTGACTCAACAAAAATTATAGGAATTAATATGAAAAAATTTACCTTACTGTTAGCCACCTTAATGATGTTGGGTGTATTTACGACAACGATTGTCGCACAGCAAACATCACGTGAGAAAATTGCATGGCAAGATATCAAACAAGGCGTATTAGTGGTTGATGTTCGCACGGCAAAAGAATTCGACACAGGACACATTAAAGGGGCACTTAACATTCCTTATGATGTTGCTGTAAATCAATTTACAGCATTAGGCATTAATAAAGAACGTCGTGTTGTCTTATACTGCCGCAGTGGAAATCGTTCAGGAAAAGCGATTGCTGCATTAACACAAGCAGGCTATACCAATCTCCATAATGGTGGTGGTTATGATGGTTTAATGAAAAATAAATAATTTAAAAACAAAGATATAGGGTCTGTTGATCTTTTGAGTTCATTTTTGCAGCAATTTGTTTGGGGTTTCTA
>CAJXRU010000120.1 GCA_913060565.1 uncultured Gammaproteobacteria bacterium
TAAAACCCGAACAATTCGCTGCAAAAACCTTCACCAAAGATCAACAGGCCCTAGTAACTTATATATCCATAATCAATGAACATGCAGTTTTTTAGGCGGTCTAAAAATACTATCTGCTGCGTTGTACTCAATCGCAATAGTAAGCTATTACTCATTCACGCGCCTTGCAGCTTAGTTTTTATCCTTGCTATAAATTCCAGCATATCCAATGACTATAGGTATAGATCTGATATAATTTCTGTCGATATCGATATTCGAGTAAATTATGAAACTATTAACGTTATTATTTCTTATTATAACAACGCATATTAGTCACCTAGCGTTAGCTCAGTCAGGTAAAGGCGTTGATGACCAACCAACAAATGCTGTGCTTACTTGCATGAGCAATCACTTAAAATCTGCAAATAGCTCAGATACTGTTGCTGATTTACGACGCCATTGTGAACAAGAAAAAATGACAGCGTTTGAAGTTCGAAATTCCTACGAACAACAAGTTATAGATAACCCTTTTGCGATACTTCCTCATAAGCCAAACTACTTATTGCCTTTTACTTATTCCAACGTAGATACTGATATTTATGATGGAATATTGAACGGCGAAGAATTTGATCCTGTCGAAGCTAAGTTTCAAATTTCAATTAAATATATAGCTTATCAAGATTTTGTTTTTGACAACATTGATATGCAATTTGCCTTTACGGCAACAAGCTGGTGGCAAACTTATAACTCAGAACTATCAGCACCTTTTCGTGAAACCAATTATGAGCCTGAAGTCATTTTTACCTATGAGAAGCCTTGGCAGTTATTCGGTATGCCGATTGATATGACCTATTTATCGTTCAATCATCAATCGAATGGCAAGGGGGGCGAGCTTTCACGAAGTTGGAATCGCATTATCGGCGGATTGGTAATGAGTCATGGCCCAGTTATCTACGGCGTGAAAGCATGGTGGCGCATACCCGAGGACAAAAAAGAAACACCCGACGGCCTTGGTGACGATAATCCAGATATTGAAGACTTCATGGGCAAAGGTGAAATTGGCGCGTTATGGCAAATCAACGATCATCATAATCTGAGTATTATGCTTAGAAACAATTTTAAAAGTGATAATAAGGGCGCCATTACTTTAGGCTGGTCTTTCCCAATCAGCAGCCATTTACAGGGTTATGTCGAATATTTTAATGGCTATGGCGAGAGTTTAATTTATTACAACGAACGTACACAACAGATAGGTGTTGGTATAAAACTAACGGATTGGTTATAACTATTTAAATGAAAAAGCCAAGCGGTCGCTTGGCTTTTTTGTAAGTACCGTTACTGACGAATACCTTCGATATGTAAATCTAAATCAACGTGCGTTGATGCTGGTCCTAAATTAATTGGAATACCAAAGTCAGCCATTTTTAAACGTACTTTACCGCTAAATCCAACACGGTATCCACCCCATGGATCTTTACCTTCACCAATTTTTTCTGCATCAATGGTAATCGGCTTAGTGACACCACGTAATGTAAGATCACCCATGATTGCTAATTTTCCGTTACCTAAATCCTTCACAGACGAGCTAACAAATTTAGCGGTGGTGAATTTTGATGTATCAAGCACATCAGGATTACGTAAATGCTTGTCACGCTCACCGTGATTTGAATTGATGCTTGTTGCATCAATGTTCATCACAATCTTTGATGCCGCTACATTGTTTGCATCATAGTTAAATTTACCGTCAAACTTGTCAAAACGCCCCGTTAGCCAGCTGTAACCAAGATGTTGAATTTTAAAGTTAATTGATGCATGAGCACCTTTGTAATCAACCACATAGTCTGCTGCGTTTGCGATTGGGCTTAAAAGTGCGCCAGCCAATGCAGAGGCTAAAAGTAACTTCTTCATATGTAATCTCTCTTCTCTATTTCTGCCTGTGACCAAGCATTCTTTTAAGGGTGTTATCTTTATCGATAACGTGATGTTTAATTGCGGCAAGTCCATGTAACAACGCGGCGCCAACAACAATATAGGCAGCATATTCATGCGCCAAACCAGCCAAGTCTTCTTGGTTTGTAAATAACTCACCTAAACTAGGAATGGTAAATAAACCAAATACTTCGATACCACGACCATCTGCCGTCGATATTAAGTACCCGCTTATCATGATGAAAAACAATAATATATAGAGCAAAATATGGACAGCATGCCCTGCTTTTCGTTCAATACTGGTATGAGATCCCAATGATTTTGGCTGAACTTGCAACCAACGAGAAGCCACACGAGCAATCATTAATGTAAATAATATAATCCCAATACTCTTATGTAAGTCTGGCCCTGTTTTATACCAAGGATCGTAATATCCTAAACCGACCATCCAGTACCCTAAACCAAAGAGTCCAAATACGATTAACGCAATGAGCCAATGTAGCCCAATGGACAAGTAGCCATAGTGCTGCGTTGTATTTTTCATATTTTTCTCCTAAACCACTGATAGAGCTAATCATAATGAAACTTTTACCAGAAATACATCCTCTATTTGGTAATTGATTTTTTCCATTTGACTTCTAATAACTGTTAATTAAACATTATTATTAACTAAATATGTATTAGAAATGCGCTAGAGGCCATGGGTATAAATCATTATGCACGAGTTTATTTACCAATAATTTGACTGTAACTTTCATATTAACGACTTCACAATCATGTTTGTGAAGTAGTTAGAAGGAAGATTAATTGCTGATAGTTCCATCACAGGAGAAACGTGCGATAATAGCGCCGAAATTTTAGTGCTTCACACTAATAACAACCTATATATAAGAATTGAAGGATTTTTACATGCACGATTTATATTACAAAGGCCGCATTCATACTCGAGTGAACCATGTAAAATCTGGCTACAATACTAAGCGTGATGTACGTCTTGGCACATCGGAAAACCCATTGAGTTTAACAGTGACCAGTGACGAGCGAAAAGACGAAGTGAGCCAACTGGTTGAACAACATGAACTAGTGGCTGATATTTCGGTATCTAGTGATGCCATTGAAGACATTAATCAATTAACCGCAATAATTAACACGGCTTCAACTACGACTTTTGAAAAAACACCAGGCCGAAATGACCCTTGTTCATGTAACAGTGGCAAAAAATTTAAAAAATGTTGTGGCTAAAACCAACGCAGGAGCATAAGGTCTGTGCCGACATCGATGTAAGCATTTAGGTTTTGTCGGGAACATATCGGCTCCTTGTCCTCCATGACATCATCCGATACCGTTCATCCTCGGCTCTAGCTCCTGCTTCGCCCTATCTCCTAAATCCATTTAGTCGTGAACATAAAAAAGCCGATGAGCATGCTCATCGGCTTTTTTGTTAGAACATTAATATTCTAGTGTACGTGACCGTCTTCTGCTGCGTGTGCTTGGCCTTCGGCTGCTGGTGCATCAGTTGCTGCCGGCGGAGCCATTTTTTCTACAGAAATCAGCTCAACTTCAAATAACAAAATTGAGTTTGCAGGAATGCCACCAGTTGCACGAGCGCCATAAGCTAATGCAGATGGAATAGAGAACTTATAAACTGCACCAGGGCTCATTAATTGTAAGCCTTCAGTCCAACCAGGAATTACACCACCTAGCGGGAAAGAAATTGGCTCACCGCGATCATGTGAACTATCAAATTTAGTGCCGTCAGTTAGCGTACCAGTATAGTGAACAGTCACAGTATCAGCAGCAGTCGGTTTTTCGCCTTCGCCTGCTTTTACAACTTCATACTGTAAACCAGATTCAGTTGTTTTAACGCCTTCTTTCTTTGCATTTTCGTCAAAGAATACTTTTTCAGTCTCAGCAACTTTAGTCGCTTGAACTTCTTTCATTTTCTTATCGTAAGCCATTAACGCTGCTTGAACTTCTTCTTCATTCAATGCTGCGTTGCCTTTGATCGTATCTGTAAAACCTTTGATGATAAGGTCTTTATCAGCTTCAACACCCATTTCAGATGCTTGCTCTAAACTCTTATTAACGTATTTAGCAAATGAAACACCAATAGCATAAGCGCCTTTTTCGTCATCATTTTTTAGTTCAATAGCTGCTGGTGCTGCCTTTGCAACAGGCTCAACTTGCTTCTCTTGATTACAAGCTGCAACCGTTAATAATGCAGCTGCTACTGCAGATACTTTCAAAATCTTTTTCATGAAACTTCCTTTAAAGGGATTATCAGCCACTTCATTAAACAAACGGCCATTATTATTAATAATTTTTTGTGATGGTGTTTATGCCACAATCCAAGCCAGTTATTCAAGTTTTTTAACAAGATAGTTGTTGATTAGCCTGCATTTGAGCCATATCATCGAAGGTAACACTCACAAATGTGTCTTATAGATAAAGAAAGTAGGTAAAAGTTCATGTTGAAACGGATATTTTTAATCTGTGTCGTTGCCGCGCTAACCGCTTGTAGTGATTCTGACAAGCCCGACAAAATGTGGGAGCATGCAACCGATGGTGCATTAGCCGCTGCGATATCTCAAGATGGCAGTTTGGCATTAGTTTCTTCGAGCTTTAATGACCTTATTCTATGGGATCTGAACACTAATGCTCAAAAATACCGTTGGGCTCAAGGTAGTGAAAACCTCGTTTTATTTACCGCGATTTCCGACAACAACAAATATGCAGTCTCTGCCGAGAAAGACGCATTTGTTGTGTGGGATATAGAAAGCGGTAAATCACTCACCTACTCCAAGCTTCGTGAATCAACGATTCGTGACATCGCTATTGCCAATAACGGTGATTTACTCATTGGCAAAGTCAATGGCGTTGTCGTTCATGTGAATATTTTTAGTGGTCGACGCATTGAATTTTTGGGTCACAGTGAAAAAATTAACAGTGTCGCAATTTCCTCTAATGGCCGGTATGCACTGTCTGGTAGCAGTGATTACACAGCGCTATTCTGGGATACAAAAACAGCCCAAGTTATTCACCGCTTTGTCCATCCTACACGTATCACTAAGGTTGCCCTTGATAGCACAGGGAAATATGCGTTTAGTGCAGGTAGTCAGCGCCAGTCTTCCATTTGGGATTTAAAATCAGGTAAAGAAGTTAGCCGCTTACAATATCAATCTCGCTCTCGTATTTTTAGCGCGGTGAAATTCTCTAATGACTCAGAACAACTATTTACTGGCAGTCCAGGTCGTCTACTCAACCGCTGGCAAGCAAGCTCAGGAAAAAAACTAGAACAGTGGAAGGTTACCCCACGAAAAGATTCTCGCCCTGTTAGCTCAGTTATTTATGCCATTGCACAAACAAAATCAGGTAAACTAGTCACTGAAAGTAGTTCTGGCTATGCCGAATTTTGGACAATAGGCAGTAGCCGTTAACCCCCTAGGAAATACAATGAGTAACACCGAGCAACGCATCGACGATCTTGAAATGAAAGTAGCCTTTCAAGAAGACACCATTGAAAGCTTAAGTGATGAAATTGCACTGTTAAATGAGCTTATCGATCGTCAACGCACTCAATTAGAATATCTCGCCACTAAAATAGGTGAAATGGGTCAAACTCCGATGGGCGCTCAACTTCCAGAGCCTCCACCACCACATTACTAATCGTAGAGAAACGCCAATGGCAATCACAAGAATCAATCATTTTAGCGCTGCAGATGGAAAAGAAGACCAACTTCAAACATTTTTATGCTCACTTGTACCTTACATTACCAGTTGCGATGGCAACCTAATGTGCGAGGTACTGAGACAACAAGACAGCGATAACAAATTTGTAGTGATTGAAAAATGGGAAAGTGTTGAGGCACACCAACAATCGTTAGCCAATTTCCCAAGTGACGATATGCAGGCTGCAATGACGCTATTCGGCGCTCCGCCAAGTGGCGCGGCTTATCATAAGGTTGAATCAATTTAATTAAGTTGGTACCTACTTAAGCTGTTCACCGATAATTCATAAAAAAGTACCTATAATTTTTCATCACCTAATCTAACATCCACGGACAGACCATGACACGGATCCTCGCACTACTCGCCATTTTATTGTTAAGTGGTTGTAATGAAAATAATTCACCGCAGTCCAGTAACGCCAGTACCAGCGCGGTCAAATCACCTGAAAAAGTAGCGAAAGATTATAGTAAAATTAAAGAGTTCACGGTTGTTAATAGTGGTTATAGAGAGTTTAATGGTTTACCTGCTGCTTGGGTGATGTTTAGTAAACCAGTGGATAAAACCAAGAATATTAATCAATATTTAAGCCTTAGTAACAATCAAGGCTATATGTCCAAGGCTTGGCAACTCGATGATGAAGGCGTTAATGCCTACTATACACATATTGCTCCCGACACGAGTTATAGAATTCGCATAGAAGCCTCAGTAGAAAGCTCAGACAAGGTAACACTTGCTCAGCCGCACGAAAAGAAATTCTCAAGTCCAGATCTCTCACCGTCCGTCTCATTTTTGCAACAAGGCTCAGTCTTAAATCCACATTTTAGTGACGGTTTGCCAATCATGGTGGTCAATCAACCATGGGTTGAAGTGAATTATTACCGCGTTAAACAAGAACACTATGACGATATTCTATCTTACAATGCCACTAATAAGGTTTACGCATGGTCGGTGGAGCGCCTTGCACGTGATGGAGAATTAGTAAGTACACAAAAATATGACACCAAGGCTGAAACAAATCAGCGCATAAAACGCGTTTTAGCCACAGATCATATTAACGCTTTGCGCGAACCTGGCGTTTATTTTGCGGTGTTGCGAACCCCAAATGATTATGAATCTTATCAAGTGGCTCGTTTTACCATCAGCGAATTAACGCATGAAATTCGTGAATACAATGACTATTACCTAGTCACTGTCGCGCAGCAAAGTGACGCAATGCCTTCCCAAGGCGTAACTATTCAAGCCTACGATTATAAAAATAAACCAATTGCCTCACCGCAAATAACAAGTGCATTAGGACAAGTCAAAGTAGCAAAGAACAAAGATATTTCATTGCTAACATTTATTAAGAACAATGATTTTAGTGTGGCTAATTTACGCCGTTCACAACCGCTTAACTTAGCTGACTTTGATATTAGTGGTCGTCAAAATTCACCATTAGAGTTATTTGTATTTGGCGCTCGCGATCTTTATCGCCGTGGTGAAGCAATTACCTATTACGGGTTACTTAAAGATCAAGATGGTCATAATGTTAAGCCGATACCGGTACAAGCAGCACTACAAGATCCTAATGGCAATGTGCTCACAACAGTGATGTTGTCGCCTGAAAATGGTCTCTATCAATTTGATTTTAACATCGCGTCGGACGCGCTAACAGGTCATTATCAACTTAAATTTAAACTCGCTAATCAACATTTTAACCACCAATTTAGCGTTGAAGATTTTATGCCACAGCGTCTGGAAGTTAAATTTGACGGCGCGCTTGAACCATTAACTACTGCTGGTAATACAACACAACCACTGACAGGATTATTTTTATACGGCGCCCCAGCTGCAGGCCATAAAGTCGATGGTTTATTACAATTTAAGTCAACCAACCAAGCTGTCGCTAATTTACCCAATTACTATTTTGGAGAGCATAAAACACAGGGGATTACCGATAGTTTCGATCTTGATGCCATTACCCTAGACCAACAAGGCAAAGGCGCATTAGTACTAAAAGATCAATGGCACAACACAAACCAAGCGATGATCCTCAATGGCTATGCGTATTTGTATGAGAAAAGCGGCCGTAAAATCACTAAATCATTTCAACGCTTATGGTGGCCTCATCAGCAAATGATTGGTATCAGGCCTCATTTTGATAGTCTTACCAGCGATAGTGAAACACAAATTAGCTTTGATATTTTACGTAGTGATTTGGCGGGAACACTCGCCAAAGACGATGTATTTGTCAGTCTTATCCGTCATCACAAAGAATATTATTGGGAACACAGCAATCAAGAAGGCTGGCAACGTCACCAGCGCAGTAGTGTCTATCCTGTATGGCAAGATAACATTGCGCTGAACGATACGGGAGCGACGACCATCACAGCGCCTGTTGAATGGGGAGAATATGAGTTAGTTGTTCAATCGGCAAAAGACAAGCGCGTGTCTCGTTTATTCTTTGATGCTGGCGAAGATTGGTACTGGCGTTGGTCAGATAACAATAACGGTAGTGTTCGACCAGACCATATCGCATTAGCGCTTGATAAAGCTTCTTATAAAGAAGGAGATATCGCAAAAGTTAATGTTGATGCGCCCTATCAAGGTCAAGCTTGGTTGCGTATTGAGAGTGATAATCTACTGTGGCAACAACAAGTTATTCTCAATAAAGGACACAACCAAGTTGAGATTCCTATTAAGGATTGGCAGCGCCATGATGTCTACTTAACTGCGTATTTAATCACTCCGATGACCCAAGATACTGCAATAAAACGTGCGCTGGGCGTCGCTCATATACCACTAAATCGTGATGAGCGACAATTAGAACTCACTATAGACGCTCCTGAAAAAATTAAACCTAATACCACTGAAAAAGTGACTGTTAACGTTGCTAATACCTCACAACCAACCCATGTTGTGCTGGCGGCAGTTGATGTGGGAGTGCTTAATCTACATCAGTTTAAGACACCAGATCCTTTTGACTTTTTCTTTGATAAACGTCGATACGATATCGCTATTTCCGATAATCTCAATGCGATTATTGCGCCAAACAGCCATCAAAAGGCCAATATATTATGGGGTGGCGGTGCAGAAATGGATCGTGGTGGACAGCAAGCTAATGCCCATGTACAAATTGTGTCCTACCTATCTAAGCCACAAGAAGTCGTCAACGGCGTCGCGACATTTGATGTTCCAGTACCCTATTTTAATGGTCGTCTGCGTTTATTTGCCATTGCGTTTAGTAACGATGAATTCGCTAGCGTCGAAAAACCAATGACTATTGCAGATGATATTGTTTCTCAGATCAATATGCCGCGATTTTTAGCGATTGGCGATAGCGCTACTCTCACTGTTGATTTGACTAATACGTCAGATATCAAGCAGCAACTTGTCGTAAAAATTAATGCGCCCGACTTAGGCATTGATGTCGAACGTTCTATTGTTTTAGCGCCAAAAGAAAATCAATCAGTCGCTTTAAATGCAGCGCCAATAAATACCCATCACGCGGCGCCTGTTACATTGTCGATTTCTGGTGAGCATTACCAAACACAGCGTCAATGGAATTTATCTGTGCGTCATCCTTATCCAGCTCAGCGCACAACAAGCAGCAGTACACTTGCCGTGAAGTCCTCAGTGACATTCAACCCTGATATTGGCGATTGGCATAAAGATCTTCAATCGAGCGTTAGCCTTGCAACTCGCCCACAATTTGAGTTGCGAGATCAAGTGAGCAAACTATATGAGTTCCCATTAGGATGTTTAGAACAAACAAGCAGTCGCCTATACCCTTGGCTGGCCTTGCCACCAAAAACCCAGCAACAACTTGCGAAAGAATTGATCAATATAGATCGCAATGAACTCATCAACAAAGGTGTATCGCGCATTTTAAGCATGCAAACCTACAATGGTGGATTAAGCTTGTGGGGTAGTAACGGCAACGAAGCACCTTGGCTAAGTGCATATGGCGCACAGGTTCTTTTAGCGGCACAGCAGGCGGGTATTTATGTGCCAGAACAATCTCTTGAAAAGTTGTTATCTCGATTAGCTCATTATCTCAGACGCGGTAACTTTAGTGGTTATGGCGACATGGCAGACTATCGATTTGCAACGCGCTCATATTCCGCCATGGTGCTTGCGTCGTTATCACGTGCTAACCAAAGTCATATGCGTCAATTGATGAAAAAAAGCCGCGATAGTAAATCGCCATTAGCATTAGTGCAATTGGCCGTCGCTTTCGAATTGATGGGCGATAAAAAACGAGCTTTAGCACTATTAAACACCGCTAAAAATAAAAAATTCACCCAAGTTTACAATGGCACTTACGCGTCTAAGATACGTGATAACGCGATGATCATTAATCTATTGCTTAAACACGAATTAGATGATGTTTGGGCACAAAAACTTGCCTTTAAACTATGGAAAGACAAGCAATCCAGAGATTGGTTTAGTACGCAAGAACGGTTAGCACTAGTGCTTGCAGACTCCCAATTAGCACAGAAATTTGGCGATAAGTTTAATTACCAGCTAACTGTCGGTGATAGTCAGTTCACTGGCCCAGATAGTGACAATGCCTTTTATCGTATTGACGGTTTGGCCATTACCCAGTCAACGCTCACTAATACATCATCTCAATTGTTGTTTGTTGACCAAGTATCTCAAGGATATCCATTAGTCGCACCAGAGTCAGTATCCAATGGCATGCAAATTAGACGTGACTATTACGACATGAATGGTCGACCTGTTGTGCTGAAAAACCTCCAAAGTGGTCAGCAATTTATCGTTCGAATAAGAGCACAGAGCCAGCGCGATAGTTTAAAAGATGTCATGGTGATTGATTTATTGCCGGCGGGACTCGAAATTGAAAATAGTGATTTTGATAGCAGTATTAATTTACGCGATCTAAAAATCGACGGGCGCCCTATTAGTGAGCATATAGACGCGTACAAAATTGACTATCAAGGATACTTAGATGATCGTTATATCGCGTCAATTTCTGTAAATAAATACAATGAGACGCAGTTATTTTATCAGGTACAAGTTGTCACGCCTGGCGTATTTAAACATCCACCAGTAATGGCTCAAGCGATGTATCGTGACGACATACAGGCGATTGGCCAAAGCGGCTCGGATATTACTGTAAAATAATGCGCCGTTTGACGTGGAAATTGTCGTTATCTACAGGACTGATTTTTTTGGTCGTGTCGCTATTTATCGCAGATAAATTAGCGCCTCTCAATCTAAGTAAACTTAATGATGGCGTCACCGTCGTGAGCGACAGCAAAGGCCGCCCACTTCGTGCCTTCGCCAATCAAGACGGCATTTGGCGATATCGCGTAAGTGTTGATAACGTCAATCCTTACTATCTACAGGCCTTATTTACTTATGAAGATCGCCACTTCTATCAACACCCAGGCGTGAACCCCTTTGCAATGATACGCGCTGTCGGTCAAGCCATTTACCATGGTAAGGCTGTATCTGGTGGTTCAACGATTACCATGCAAGTGGCGCGATTACTTCATCCAAATAAACGAACCATTCTTGGTAAAGTTACACAAATGCTTCGCGCATTTCAGCTTGAATGGCACTTTAGCAAAACACAGATCTTGGAAATGTACTTAAACGTTGCTCCCTTTGGTGGCCCCATAGAAGGTATACAGGCAGCAAGTTATGTTTATTTTGATAAACCAGCCAGTGGATTGACGCAGAACGAAGCGGCATTACTTGCTGTATTGCCTCAATCGCCCAGCAGATATCGACCAGATCGCTATCCAGAGCGTGCATTAAAGGCGCGCAATAAATTGCTCGATCGTATGGTTACTTATCAGCAGTGGCCAAACGCGACAGTCGCGACACTGAAGAAAGATCCTATCTATGCCGATTACTTTTCTCATCCCAACATTGCCCCCTTACTAAGCCGGCGCTTAAAATCATCTCAATCACAAAAATCAGACTTACCTGATATTTCAACCTTTATTGATGGCGATATTCAGGAACAATTAGAGTATCAAGTAAAAGACTATTTACATCGCTTACCCCCCAAATCATCTGCAGCCGTATTAGTTATGGATGGACTCAATGGCGAAGTGAAAGCCTATCTTGGTTCAGGTAACTTCAACGATGATGAACGTTTGGGACATGTTGATATGATAAAGGCGGTACGCTCGCCAGGCTCAACGCTAAAGCCCTTTGTGTATGGAGATGCCATCGAGCAAGGATTGATACACGACCAATCGTTGCTACATGATACGCCAATAATTAAGGGGAATTACCGCCCACACAATTTCAGTGGCGGTTATTCAGGACCGGTATCAACAAGCGACGCACTGCTGCAAAGCCTAAACATTCCGGTGGTACAGGTACTCAATTATGGTACGAGTGAAGCCCTCACCGCACGATTAAACAATGCAGGTCTCTCATTACGTTGGCCTCAATATGCTAGCCCTAATCAAGCTTTGGTGCTTGGCGGCGTCGGTATCAAACTAGAATCCTTGGTAACTGCCTATTCAGCGCTTATCAATCAAGGACAAGCCCTCATCCCCCGCTATCAAAAATCAGCCGAGATAAAGCAGCAATTTCTATTATCGCCAGCAAGTGCATGGGTAGTTCAAAATATACTGCGCCAACAGCAACAACCAGGCCGTATTAGTGACCAATTAAGTGAACATCAAAACAAATTGATTGGCTGGAAAACGGGCACAAGTTACAACAATAGAGATGCGTGGGTTATTGGTTTTTCGGGGCGTTATATCATTGGAGTATGGATCGGCAGAGCCGATGCAGTAGCACTAACTAATAACACTGGTAGTAAGCACGCACTGCCGTTATTTTTGCAGGTAAGCCACCATTTTGATAATAACTTTATTCCACAGCGTCCCGCTAATGTATCTCGTCACTCCATATGCTGGCCTAGTGGAAGAGTCATCTCTGACACTGCACAGGATAACTGCCTAGAACAAAAAGAAGCGTGGCTTATTGGTGGGCATGCCCCCGCAACCTTGACGAGTATTCGTCCTAATTTTGGTAGTCGATTACGTTTACACTTCTATCTTGAACCCAATGGAACGCGCAGCAATTTACTTTGTGCTAGTGAAAATGCCGTTGTTTCAACAATCGATTTATGGCCTGATGCACTTAATCGATGGCTAGACAAACCAAAACAAAATCAACATCGGCTCCCTAAACTCAATACTAATTGCACTGAAAAGTCGACAATACATTCTCCACTGAAAATTTCATCTATAAAGCCTGACAGCCACTTTATTAAAACGAACAACAGGTCATTGCATTTACCGTTAACAACAAACCAACTTTCGCAAAATATCACTTGGTTCTTAAACGGTGAGTTAATCGCTAATAAATTGGAGTTAACGATAGATCTTCGGGGAAGTTATCAATTAATAGCATTATCTAGCAATGGGCAGCTTGATAAAGTCAATTTTTTTATTGAGTAGATTTCACCACATTTAACACCCAATCGAGGCATTATTCATACTATTTATCTAATTTCGATGATTTTAAGAAGATTAATTCTAAATCCGGCTGCTACATCATGTCAGTTTACGACTAATATTTAATTGCAAAACAAAAATTAACTTCTAAAATGAAAGAGTTATATTAAACACTATCTCAACTGATTTATAATTAGGCTTGATGATATGGGTATTTATTCTATTTCTGTCTCTTATACACATCTCCGAGCCCACGAGACTAGGCATGATCTCGT
>CAJXRU010000121.1 GCA_913060565.1 uncultured Gammaproteobacteria bacterium
CGCCACTATTTAGAGAAGCCCGTTAAGTCGAAAGATTTAACGGGCTTTTTGCTTTATGGGAACTAATAGGCTTTAAAGCGGTTTATCCACTCCTTGATACACGGGTTAAAATATCTATCTTTTCGCCACTATTTAGAGAAGCCCGTTAAGTCGAAAGATTTAACGGGCTTTTTGCTTTTCTAGAAGTTAAAGATTTAAAGTCATTGAGTATTAAAAATATTATTGTGACAGTTTCTTATTCCGTACACTAAGAGGCAAATAATAGTTAGTTAGATGCCCTTAGCGTAAATGCAGACGAAGCCTATTTGAAAAAACTTTTTTGAATTTTAGTAAATTTTCAACATGCCAATTACTTATTGCTGGTAATTGTTCATCGTCAGTAATTGAGCCTTCACGATAGACAGCAATGCGAGTCGCTCTTTTCCCGTCAATTGGCTCCCAAGATAACGTAGAACCAAACTCTGCTTCAATTTCAGATTCACTATCTTTCAAATGAAGTAAGCATTCTTCATTTTGTTCTGCACTACCAAAATCAATGTATAGCTCAGTACGCGTTTTGTTGCCTTGACAGAAATTAGCTCCATAGTTGACTCCAGATATTCCTGATGCAAATGCATACCAATTCTGTGGTTGGCCCGCTTTTGCTGAAGTAAATCTGTATTCAGTTCTTAAATCGTCGATCAAGTTTTGAAAATAATTACGATACTTCTCGGATTTTGCACTTGGTTGCTGAGAAGTTTTACTTTTAGATTTGCTCTTTTGCCACTCATTAGGAAAAACTACAGGTTTTAAATTAAATGCAGGTTTGGACTCGTCAATTTGAATTACTTCAACTATTACTGCAAAGAACTGAGTTTTATTATCGGTGCGATGATTTAGCCACTCTAAAGCTTGTCGATGTTCATCTCTAATAGTTTCGGCAACCCAAATTACATATGAAGCGTCAAAACCAGCAGCATAAGTAAGTAATTTTCCCAAATGATCATGATCAGTTTGGGAAAATTGATTTTCGATAATTACATTTTCAGCTGAACCAAGATCTTTAGCTAGAATGTCTAAAGAAAAGCTTCCTACACTTGCTTCCTCTTCGATTAGTTCCAGTTCTAGACCTACAGCTTTGCCTAGAAAATCAATATTTTCAGCTAACCACGGCGTGAAATCTTGAGCTTCATGTGCCCAAATACTTCTCAAGGGTACTTTTTTTAATTCTCCAAACATTAATTTTAACTCCATATGTTTGATGGGCAAGCAACAACGCCTCATTCAGAGGCAATAAAATAGCTGGTTAGAATTAGCGAGGCACGAGCAAAAACAAGCTGTTTTTTGTCCTGTTGAAATGACTTGTTAGCTATTTTTTCTATGGTAGCTATGGAAATGTCCCGAAACGCCACTTCTAGAATTTTTAGATAGCTCATTATGCTTATCTCGGTAATGAACATAAAGTTCGTCTACTAATTCAATACAAGCACGAAGAGCGTCTTGCACTTCTTTAACCACAATACTATAAATTTTATCTCTAGAGTTTTCATAAGTAGCTACTAAATCATACCCTTGTATTTCTGAATTGTGCGATTCCGACCACGCCATATTTTTAAACATTTGGTCATCTTCTGTGTATAAATTACAGAAACCTTTATGTGCTCTTTCATTTCGATCCAACCGCAGTGGTATTCCAGTTTGATCCAATGTTTTTAAGTGCTCTAGAATCTCTGGATAGTTATCTTTGAGCACTTTTTTTAACTGCTTTATGTTCAGTTTATAATCTGGAAGATCAAGCTCTAAAACTTCATTTACAAAATGAAAAGCAATATCTCTTAAACTTGAAAACCTAAATAGAGATAAATCTACAATCGATTTTAGCCAATCATATCTATTTATATCTTGAACTGACGATTTTAAAGGCACATCTTTAGCTCCAAGCATTTGAGGAATAACTCTTAAATCAACGAATTGTTGCTCTAATGCATCAAACCTAACATAGGTTAAATGTGCATATGCCATATGAGGATCTGCTTTTGAGAACTCTTCCCAATTCTTATAGGGGTGATCATGGAGGAAATACATATTTATGGAGTCATATAGAACACCTTTGAATGTTGATTCTTCTAAATCCCACCAATAATATTCGTTATTCATCACACTCTCAGATTACGACAGATAGCTAACAGTGTATTTATCGTGTATACACGATAGAAGCAACACTTTATTTATAATTTATGTGAAGAACTAACAGTAGGCTACTGATAAATAGCCATTTAAATCTACCAGACGTACTTTAAGTGCAATTTCGTTGTTGGAGAAAGCGTGCATTGCGTCATACATTGCACGCTAATGCAATGTATGACGTATGGTGAAAATGCAGAACCTTCTAAAATCAAAAGATTAACATGGATAAGATTGGATTAAGTATGCACGCCAATGCTCACTTTCTACATCATGAATTCGATTTTCGGTATAGTTACGTCACTGCATAACGAAAAGCCTCGCAGGTTCACACCAACGAGGCTTTAGTTTAAATCCGCTTAGTTTTATTAAGCGAAAGGGCAGTTACTCACCCCAAATACCTTTCTCAATTTTCCCTTTTAATTGCGGGAAATCTTTCGCAACAAATTTAGGCACTTGACCTGCTTTGTGTTGAACTTGGTAGTCTTTAATGACCGCTACTGCAAGACCTGATAAAAGTACCAATGCAATGAGATTAATCAGTGCCATTATGCCCATTGATGCGTCGGCTAGTGCCCATACAATATCGATTTTAGACAGTGAACCGAACATAATCATGCCAACAACCGCTAGCTTAAATGGCGTTAAGTAAGCTGTATTGTTATTGGCTAAGAAAAGAATGTTTGTTTCCGCATAGCTATAGTTAGCGATGATTGATGTGAAACAAAACAACACAATAGAACCCGCTATAAAGAATCCACCCCAGCTACCAACGTGTGACTCTAATGCAGTAATCGTTAAGACAATGCCGTCGCCGCTGCTTGATACATCGCCAGCTAATAGAATGATGGCTGCCGTTGCAGTACAAATCACTAGAGTATCAACGAAAACACCAATCATTTGTACGAAGCCTTGTGAGGCAGGGTGATTTGGATTAGGCGTTGCACTTGCTGCTACGTTCGCTGCGCTACCCATACCTGCTTCATTTGAAAATAGACCACGAGCAATACCTGCTTTCATGGCTTGTGCTACTGCATAAGCCACACCACCACTTGCGGCTTCTTGCCAGCCAAAGGCACTGTTTATGATTAAGCTAAAGACTTGAGGTAGTTTTTCAATGTTTAGTGCAACGACAACTAAAGCCAATGCAAGATAAAGTACAGCCATTAACGGAACGATAATTTCTGAAACCTGTGCGACTTTTCTAAGCCCGCCAATAATGACGAAACCAGTGGCGATAGAGATTGCGATACCAACATAAAGCGCATCAAAGGCGAATACATTAGTTACCGCGCCGCTTATGGTATTTGCTTGTACTGCTGTAAATACAAGCCCAAAAGCAAGAATGAGTGATAGTGAGAATAGTATACCCATCCATCGTTGGCCAAGGCCTTTGGTCATGTAGTAAGCGGGTCCACCACGAAATTGACCTTCAGAATCTTTCGCTTTGAATACTTGTGCCAAAGTTGACTCAACCATGGAGGTTGCCATGCCTAAAAATGCAATGAGCCACATCCAGAATATTGCACCAGGGCCACCTGTACTGATTGCTACAGCAACACCAGCCATGTTGCCAGCGCCAACGCGTGCCGCCATACTGGTACAAAATACTTGGAATGAAGACAAACCATCTGCACTACCTTGACGACTTATTTTAAGCAAACTAAGTGCGTGACCAAAATAGGATATTTGAATAAGTCCAAGCCTAAATGAAAAGTAAATACCTGCGCCAACGAGGCCATAAATAAGCACCGTTTCCCACAATATTGAATTTATAAAACCAACAACCGTTTCTAACATAATGACCTACAGACAACTAATATTGGCGCTAATCTATCATAGATAGCCGCTCTCATTGGGCTCAATAGACGTTTATGTGACTCTTTTGCTGATTAATTGGGCTGTTGGGGCGAAATTTGTACATGTTCAATTGAGTGTTTCAATTTATAAACACAGATGTGGGAATGAAAATAGTGGGTTGAGCTGAAGCCGCGATGAAATACTACAGGTTTGATGAAAATAGATTATATTTATCTAATTTGTTGTTTTAACTCTGATTATCCTATAATTTGTGGTTTCATCTTTTAATATTGAGTTTTAATGAATGTTTCACTACATCCCGTTACGAAATCGAATTATAAAGCTGTGTCTGATCTCGATGTCGCAAAAGAGCAACAAGAGTTAGTGGCCTGTAATATGTGGTCGCTGGTGGAAGCCCAGTTTAATGAAGGGTATTACACACGAGCAATTGTCCGTGATGATGAAATTGTCGTTGATGACTCAGTTGTCGGGTTTTTTATGTGGGTACAAGAAACGACAAGCAAGGTATCGATTTGGCGTTTTATGGTGGACGAGAAATATCAAAAACAGGGCATTGGCCGCATCGCTTTGAACTTAGCCCTTGCAGAAATTAAAGCGATGACAGGCATTAACGAGATCGAAATTTGTTATAACCCCGTCAATCCAGTGGCTAAGGATTTTTACGCCAGTTTTGGTTTTGTTGAAGTGGGTATGGATGACGATGATGAAGATATGTTGGCTGTTATTCGCGTTGACTCGGCCGAACTTAGCTCATAAGGATTTGATATGAAATTGTTGTTATTTGTATTTTTTTTTTCGTTCTACGGTATTGGCGTTTCCACTGCTAAAACTTTTACTTATGACTCTAGTAGTTTACAAGGCGGCGATCATACATTCACAATTTCAACGAATTCTAAAACAGAATTTGACCTTACTGTACGCCTTTCCAATCGAACTGATGATACCCAGTGTCATGGTGGCAGTATTAATCATCAAAAACTAAGTGCTAATAAAAAAATAACGGAAGAGTTTGATTTCTCACGTCAAGGCTCACCTGCGGTGGCACTGTATGAGTGGCATTTATGTTTCGAAATTGATAACAAGACTTATAAAGGATGGCGGGGCTTTGATTCCGGAAATAATACGCAATTAGTCGTCGATTGTAATATTGATATCGAGGACTTAAAGCAACCTAGCGACTTGTACTTATGCGAAACGCAGACAGTATCATTTAACAAAGATAATCATAATGAATACGCTCAGTTTTGTGTGCGTGAGAGCTGCAAGAGTTTTGAAACCAAAGAACAGTATGAATTTTTTAGGCATCGCGATGCGAAAAATGTCGTTGCCCATTATGCCGTAGGCAAAGAAAAGATATTGTCGGCGGATATTGAGAAGAGAATGCCGACTAAAAATGAGATTGAAAAACTCACTAAAGATGCAATTGCCGAGATAAGTAAGTATTGCCGGAAGTTAACAGCTGAAGAGCGTAATTCGTGTTATGAATATAGGGATCGCGGAAAAGAAAATTTAAGCGCTCGGGAGAACTGGCAACCCCAAATAAACGAAAATTCTTTGAAAGAAGCATTTCCAGAATTAAAAAACCTTAAGCTTATTCCTTCTATATTGGAGAGCTTTATTCCAAAACGTAAGTTTTTCTTTGCCCCGCATAAAATTAGCTCGAATGTTGTCGATCGCTATGTTGTTTATTGTTCAAGCATTCCAAAAGATAAAGGTAGCCTAGTGTACGGTTGCTCATTAAATCTTTTTCAATCCTTTTATCTAGATGATCCAAACGAGTACTTTGAAATAGACCCTATGTCAAACGTGACAATCGCGTTAACCGCGTTCAAAAAATTAAGGGATTTTCCAGTTGATACAATTGAAGATAAAGATGCGCGAGATTGGTTAAATTTACATAAAGTGAAAAGAATTAATGTTGAAAATGATTTAGTTACATTTAGTTTTTATGATAGCGCATGTAATAGCCAAATCGTGTTTCGTATTGCAACGGCACCACAGGAGTTCGAATTTGTGGCACTGAAAAGCGAAATGTGTTTTTAGACAGGGAATAGTTAGAAATAATTTTCCAAAGATTGTAATGCTTTTGTGAGGAACTCAGTTTCCTCGCACGTAGAATAAATTGTTTCATCTCCTAGATTTAGTCACTACTTTTTAAATTAATACACCATGCCGCCTATAAAGTAATGGTAAAGGCCAGCTGTATTTCACGTCTATGAAAATGCAGTTTACTTTGCTACTAGCCCAATAATTATCGCTATTGTTAAGCGATGTGAAATTATTTTCGTTCAATAACTGTCAGATACAATGGTAAGCATGAGTCCCTGAAGGTCACACTCTTGCTTAGACGATTTCTACATTTCTAAAAGCACCAATACAAAGCAATAAGAATAATAAGAGCATGACGAATTTAAAATAATAATACGAATATGTTATCGCAGGAGATGAACATGCATGAGTTAGCTAGATTGATTATTGAATGGGGAATTTTGTTATTTGCAGTGCTACTAACAATCGGTCTCATTTGGTTAGTTGGAATATATTTTATTGATAAAAACCAGACCACACAGACAATTAGGCGTAACTACCCAGTCGTTGGTCGCTTTAGATATGTATTTGAACACATGGGCGAATTTTTCAGGCAATACTTTTTCGCTATGGACAGAGAAGAGTTACCTTTTAATCGCGCTGAACGGTCATGGGCTTATAGAGCGGCTAAAAAAGTAGATACGACGATTGCGTTTGGTTCAACAAGATCCTTGAATACACCCGGTGACATAATTTTCTTAAACAGCCCTTTTCCTACATTATCTCAAGACTCTGTAGAGGCCGCGCCAGTCACTATTGGTCTTGATAGTCACGTTACGCCATTTGTTACCAAGTCTATCATTAATATCTCAGGAATGAGCTTTGGCGCCATTTCAGCACCCGCAGTGCGAGCTTTATCTCATGGTGCAAAAGAAGCAGGTATATGGATGAATACGGGAGAAGGCGGATTATCTTCTCATCATTTGGCTGGTGGATGTGACATTGTTTTTCAAATTGGCACAGCGAAATATGGTGTGAGGGACAGCGACGGGTTTTTATCTGATGATAAATTGGAAGAAGTTGCGGCTCACGAACAAGTACGCATGTTTGAAATAAAACTGAGCCAAGGGGCAAAACCCGGAAAGGGCGGGATCTTACCCGGTGCTAAAGTTACCGAAGAAATCGCTAAAATTCGCGGTATTGAAGTTGGTCAAGATTCGATTAGTCCTAATGGGCATGAAAATATTAAATCGGTGAACGATTTACTCGATATGGTTGAACACGTTAGAAAAACGACAGGAAAGCCTGTTGGTTTTAAGATGGTTGTTGGACAAATTTCTTTCTTTCACGATTTATTTAAAGAAGTTCTTAATCGTGGTGTTGAGTTTGCGCCAGACTTTATTACGTTAGATAGCGCTGATGGTGGCACAGGTGCCGCTCCTCAACCATTAATGGATTATATGGGGATGCCGCTACAACAGAGTTTACCGTTAGTTGTTAATTTGCTGCATGAATACGGTTTAAGAGGGCGCATTAAGATAGTGGCTTCAGGCAAGCTGATTACACCGGGTAAGGTTGCATGGGCGCTTTGTATTGGGGCTGACTTTGTTACTTCTGCGCGTGGATTTATGTTTTCTTTGGGTTGTATTCAAGCATTGCAATGTAACAAAAACACCTGTCCTACAGGGATAGCGACTCACAACCCGAAACTACAACAAGGTTTAGTTGCTGAACAAAAGGCACTTCGAGTTGCCAACTATGCAAATAAGATAGTTTATGGTGTTGGACTCATTGCTCATTCTTGCGGTGTTACTCAACCGAGAGAGTTATCACGCCATCATGCTCGGGTCATTGAAAACAGCAGTGTGTCAATTGCGTTAGATGAGTTACATCCTATTCCTGAAGTGAAGTACAAAAAAGCGGACGGGATGACTGATTAGGACAACACGTTTACTTTCACGCACAGTTGATGAAGTTATCGCTGTGCTAGTGGACCATCTCTTCTGACGTTTGCTGTGTAATTTTGGCAATTCAAATAAATTTTCAAAAATTGTAATACTTTTGTGAAGAACTCCGGTCTCCTCGCACGTAGAGTATATTTTTTAATGACCGCAGCCCTAAAGAATGATGTCCTATGTAAATTTATTAGGTTACTTTAGAGGTAATTCGTTTGTTTTTTAAGCCTTTCAAAAGAAAAGGTAAACGGCGAAAGAGCATGTGGGATTAAAAATGTCGCAATAATGGAGATTAATTTTATATGAGCAAACTTGTTATTATTGGCAATGGTGTGTCTGGTGTCACCGTCGCTCGTCACGTGCGAAAGCGCAGTGATATGGAGATTTTGATTATCTCCGCTGAAACCGAGCATTTCTTTTCTCGCACCGCGCTAATGTACATATTCATGGGGCACATGAAGTATGAACATACCAAACCTTACGAAGACCATTTCTGGGCAAAAAACCGCATCGATTTAAAACAGGGCTTCGTTGAAGATATTAATACCAATGACAAGGTGTTGACCTTGGCCTCTGGCGAATCGGTAGATTACGACCAATTGGTATTAGCCACCGGCTCACAATCGAATAAATTTGGTTGGCCGGGACAAGATTTACCTGGCGTGCAAACACTCTTTAGCTATCAAGATTTAGAGTTGATGGAAGAAAACAGTAAGCTAACCAAGCATGCAGTACTTGTTGGTGGTGGACTCATTGGCGTTGAGATGGCAGAAATGCTGCTATCTCGGGGTATTGAAGTGACTTTCCTTGTGCGTGAAGACCGTTTCTGGGGCAATATCCTGCCTAATGGTGAAGCACAACTTATTCAAAAACACGCCGAAGTTCACGGCATTAAATTCCATTTTGAAACTGAGCTTAAAGAAATCAAAGCGGGCAGTAACGGCCGTGTTAGTTCTGTTATTACCAGTACCGGTGAAGAAATAGCCTGTGACATGGTGGGGCTGTCTGCGGGTGTCCATCCACATATTGGCGTGGCCAAAAAAGGCGATATTCCTGTAGGTCGTGGCATTTTGGTTAATGACTTTTTAGAAACACAAGTTCCAGATGTATACGCCGTAGGGGATTGTGCCGAAATTGAAGTAGTTGATGGTCGTAACCGCATTGAACCTTTGTGGTACACCGGAAAAATGCAAGGTGAAGCGCTGGCGAAAACCATTGCTGGTGAGCGCACCAAATATGAACGAGGCGTGTGGTTTAACTCAGCGAAATTCTTCGATATTGAATATCAAACCTATGGTTTTGTGTTTAACGAACCGCTGGATGGGATCTCTTCATTTTATTGGCAGCATCCAGAGCAGGATATTTGTCTGCGTATTAATTATAAAGATGATACTCAAGAAGTCACAGGCGTGAATACGTTTGGCATTCGTATGCGTCACAACGTGTGGGAGAACTGGCTAGCTAATGGCTGTACGTTGAAATACGTCTTAGAAAACCTGCGTGATGCCAACTTTGACCCTGAGTTTTTTAATCGTTATGAAAAAGACATCATTGTGGCTTTCAATCAGCAACATCCAGATAATCAATTAAAACTTTCGCCATTAAGATGGTTAACCAAACGTTTCACTAAGGGGCATGCCAATGCATAGTAATAATTTAGCGTGGGTAGCGCCTGTACGAAATTCTGGCATGGCTTTCTTTTTGGTGGGTATGTTTGTTTTCATTGGCATGCTGTTTGTTAACCAATTTAAAATTACTAATGAGTCTTTAAATAGCTCTATTGGTAACTCAACTCATCGCGAGCTTATCGCACCGCATTTATCACAGTTCATGAATGAGCCTGTGGGCAATAAGGTGGTATTTGTTGAAGGGGTGAGAAAAACATTTTCCCATTATAACGATACGGTTTATGAGCGTTATCATCTATCGACGAGTGATATCGCCGCGATTATGGCTAAGGTGACCGCTAGAGGTTATTACGATTTAGCGATGTTACCTGAGGTGTTTAACACCAATGATGATTACGCCGCGTTTAAAATCAAGAAACTAACCGATTACACGGGTTGGTTAGCGGGAAATCAAGGCAAGCCACTTAGCGAAATTGAGCAGGTGATTAATGAGAAATCTGCTGAAATTAATCAAAAAGTTAATCCTGAGAAACGCATCGATTCGTGGGCGATTGGCCAATATATCTATGCGATAGTAAAAAGCTCGTCAACGTCTGTTGTCGCGAACAATGCTGGATTGTATTTCTTCTTCTCGATTATTTTAGGTACCATCGGCGCGCTGATGTACATCATTCCTGAAAAGTACACTGGCCCCGCTGGTATTAAAAACGATAATGTTTTTAAGAACTCAGCCACCAACGGCGGCATTGTTGGCATGTTGGTGTTGCTATTTTTAGTGGCTGTTTATATCGCGCTGTACTTCTTTCCTGAATATATCGTGGAATGGGTGTCTTTAGTTGATCCGTTATTTGTTGCACTTAATGGCAGCGGCGCAGGATCATGGTCAATCTATGGCTTGATTTACACCTTAGCGATTGTCGTGATGGGCGTACGTATGTTCATCAAATATCGTCACAGTAAATATCATATTGCCCGTACTAGCTCGATTATTTTCTTCCAATCGTGTTTTGCCTTTATCTTGCCTGAGATCTTAAGTCGTCTAAATCAACCATCAACTGACTTAAAAAACATGTGGCCATTAGATTACGACTTCTTTGATGCGTGGAATCTAGATAGCTTGAGTTCAAGTGGCGGCATCGGCATGTTTATGTTGGTGTGGGGCATTACCTTGTTCGTGATTGGCGTCCCTGTGTTTACGTATTTCTTTGGTAAGCGCTGGTATTGTTCATGGGTATGTGGCTGTGGTGGTTTAGCTGAAACAGCAGGCGACCCTTACCGTCAATTATCAGATAAATCACTAACGGCATGGCGTGTTGAGCGCGTGGTTATTCACAGTGTTTTAATCTTTGCTATTGTGATGACGGCAGCGGCGCTTTACACCTATTTTAGTGGCGTTAAATCTATTGCGGGCATTGATACTTATTCGCTGCGTAGTGCTTACGGATTCTTTATTGGTGCGCTGTTCTCTGGTGTTATCGGTACTGGTTTCTATCCGAAAATGGGTAGCCGTGTTTGGTGTCGTTTTGGCTGTCCACTGGCGGCATACATCGGCATTATCCAGCGTTATAAATCACGTTTTCGTATTACGACAAACGGTAGCCAATGTATTTCATGTGGTAACTGTTCGACCTATTGCGAAATGGGTATCGATGTTCGTGCCTACGCTCAGCGCGGTGAGGACATTGTTCGTGCGTCGTGTGTTGGTTGTGGTGTCTGTTCGTCAGTGTGTCCACGCGGTGTGCTTAAACTGGAAAACGGTTCAACACCTGTGGTTATTGACCCAACAAAGAAAGATGACACCGTTAAGGTTGTGAATGTAATGAGCGTTGAGCAACAGCAAGCTGTTATGAAGTAGCCATTTAAAAAAGTTAGCTCACGATGATGGTCATCTGTCATCGTGAAATTATATTATTTCGTTAATCCTTTAGAATCATATCTCTAAATTCAAACGACAAATTATAAATATCACCGGGCCATCTTGCGGATACGTAATTTCGGTCTTTCACAATAAATCCTCGCGCTAGTTTATCTGGCGTGTCACGAAATAGTGCAAATTTTCCTTGGTAAAAGTTGCTTGGACTTTCCAAACAGGCTTTCACTTCTTCTTCGACAGTTGTTTCTGGATAGGTGAGATAGTAATCGCCTAACCACAAACGGGTGAGGTTATAACCAGCCATTTCTTGGGATTTTAAAAGCGCAGTTGTTTTATAGTCATAGATGACGCTTTGTTTTGTGGTTGGATCAATACTGCGGGCAGCGACCAAAACGCCGTGGCAGACCGCTGCAACGGGCTTACTTTGATTGAAGAATTTAACCACCAATTGTTGGAGTATCGGCGATTCTAGGTAATCTTTAACGGTTTTGTCGTGACCACCGGGTAATAATAGAGCGTCAAAATTATCAGCGTTTACCTGCTCATACGATTGAGGTTGTTTAAACTCTTCACTTCGCTGCATTTCAATGCAAGCATCAACCGCGTCTTGGCGGGCTGCTAAAACTGACCGAAATATGCCAAGGTCTTTGCCGTTTAACATTCTTGGATCAGGGGCTGATTGATTACCATCTGGCGTGATGAAGGTAACTTTGATTTCAGCGTGGCCAAGGATTTTCCACGGAATAGCGGCTTCACTGGGATCAAAACCTAAACAAGGCAGTGGAACAAGAACATTTTTCATATCGCATCCCGATATTTTACGTTTTATTGATTGCATATCATGGTATCTTTATCAGTCGTAAATATCATATTTTTTATTCGGTTATTTCAAAGTGATAGCTTCAATTTTCATGGGAGAATAAACATTGATGTTGCTGGTGGTTTTAGCAATTTCTAGACGTGTCTATTTCTTTTGCTATTTGGCTTTTCTTGAGTTTCAACCCAATTAATAGTTATCAAATTTAAATTTATTAGGTATATTGTATGCAATTTTGTAGTTGGATGATGTTATGAATGATTTAGTGATTAAAAATAATCATTTAACCTTGTCTGTCGCTCCCGATATTGGCGCTAGTGTGCGCAGTTTTACGTATCAGCGACAAGGAACAACGTATAACGTCTTTAGAAACAGTGGTCAGGCGAGCTCAGTTAATGACATGAGCTGTTTTGCGCTAGCGCCATTTGCTAGTCGTGTACAGCACGGAAAATTTGAATGGAATAGTCGCGATGTGCAGCTCGCCGCAAATTTCCCGCCAGAGCTTCATGCGCTGCATGGGGTCGCGTGGCAGCGACCGTGGCAAGTAAAAAGTCATTCAGAATCGGCGATAGATTTGAGACTAGAGCACGCAAGTGGTGATTGGCCATGGGATTTTGTGGTTGAACTGCGTTATGAGTTAATCGGTTTACGTCTTGATATGACATTAACGACAACTAATTTGAGCGACGCAGAAATGCCAAGCGGTTTGGGGTTACACCCGTTTTTTGATATCGATGCAAACACAAAAGTTAAGGTGGATGCACCGCAAATGTGGCAAATGAACGAGCAAGTGTTGCCCATTGGTTTTACGAATTCACCTGCGGCCTTGTTAAGTGAGATGGGGGCTAATGCTAATGAATTGGTCGTCGACAATGTATTAATTAATGACTCTGATCGCCATGAAATTGTTTGGCAAGATCGTGGGTTCAAAGCAGATTTACGAAGTTCTGGTTGTCCTTACACCTGTCTCTTAT
>CAJXRU010000122.1 GCA_913060565.1 uncultured Gammaproteobacteria bacterium
ACAGGTGTTAAGCAATAATACGTCTGCTTCTTCCGGTTCTTCGGTTAATTCGTAACCGTTATAGTCATTAAGCAAGTCGCCAATTTTCGATGAATCGTATTCATTCATCTGACAACCCCAAGTTTTAATTAAAAGTTTCTTGGCCATAAAAATTTCCATCACTGAGCGCAAAAAATAGCGGCACATTTTACCTAAGGCTTTTAACAAAGACTAGTTTAATTTGTGTAAATGACCGTTTGTTATCGAATTGGATCACATCTTCACCTAAATTTGTGTAGCAATGGGCTCGCGCCCGGTGAAGTTGTAGCCTATCTTTAATTAACAACTATTAATTACATAGTTGCTGTAAAAGGGATTTTGCAAAAAGGACTTAATGGACGAAATAACAATCATCATCTAGCCCGCCTTGTAAATTCCCAACAAACTATTTTTATAGCGCTCTCTGCGCTGTTAATACCTACACAATAGGAGAGAATATGTGTTGATTATTTGGAGACGGATGGGATGGCTTGTCCCCGTGATTGTATTGATATCACTGGTTATAACGACCATTGCCATTAGAGCAACTCTTGGTGATGTGGACGTCAGTGCTCATTGGCAAAATTTCGCTACTTTTTTGCTGGCGAGCCTAACCATAGGTATTTTAGGTTATCACCTTAATTATCGAAAAAGAACGGTAGTTATTAACGAAGAGACGGGAGAGGAAGAGAAGTCGCCATCGCATACTTTCTTTTTTATTCCGATGCAGTTTTGGGCCATTATTTTGCCGATTTTCTTTGTGTGGATAACCAATGACGCGATTAAGCGAGAAAACCAAACGACGGCTTACTTAAACGCACCAATCGTCAATGATATGTATCTGACAGACTCTAATGCTGAGGAACCTGATGGAAAGGATCAATATTCGGTCAATATCTTTAAAGTCACTGCCGTTGAAGACACTCAGGTTCATGTTGTACATGGTCGCTATGTGTACGATACCGAATATGACGCGCGCAGTGATATAAGAAAAGGAAATGTTGATGGTAATGATGATTTTGGCACTAAACCAACCATTTATTCGATTACGCAGTTAATTAGCATGAAAGATAAAGGGACATTATTGTCCGTATATCGCGGTGAAAAGGTAGGGGAAATAGGCGAAAATGGTGATGAACTCCTAAATAACTAGTGTCGCTACCTTTCTAATTCTTTCATCCTTGTTTACACTGCTTGCATTAATAGAAATTCAACTAATTTTGTAGGCAGTTATGGCAGTGTTATCGCGCGTAAAAACAATACTTTTGTCTCTTATAGTGATTGTGTTAGGTATATTTTTTCTCACTTGGGGAAGTAGTCATTGGATAATTCCATGGCAGGTTAATAAGCAATTAGCGCCGCATAATTTGTCGTTGAATGATGATGTCAGTATGAGTTTTAACCCCTTTGCGATGCATGTCCAAATTGATGATTTTGTGATCGTTGATAAAACGAATACGCAACAAATGGCGCTAAAGCACGCTCATATCAATCTAAGTTGGACTGACTTACTGTCAAAAAAAATTGTTGTTGAGAAATCTCAATTGACGTCAGTAAATATTAATGTCCTACGCAATAATAATGAATTAATCGTCGCTGGCATTGATTTATTAAAGCTTGAATCAACAGAATCTCCTGTTCGTGTTGAAAAAGCGCCTGCAACAGATGCGCCACAGGATTTAGAAGCGTCGCTCAATGGTTGGCAGTTTGAGCTGCCATTGCTTGCTTTCGACGACATATCTGTTCATTTACGTGATATGACCATGGCACATAAAATAACTCTCAAGCAGTTCGAACTCAAAAATGTGTCTGCTAATACAGATGAATTCAACGCTCAAATCGCATTATTACTTCAAATTAATGATGCATCGTTAAATTTTGATTCGAACGTTCAGGGTCGTTTAGCGTCGTTGGCATTATCTACATTGGAGCTATCAAATCAGTTTTCTTTTTCAAACTTATTACTCGAAGACTGGCGATACCTTTTGCCATTAGCAGATCATAACATCGATGATTTAGCGGGGCAGGTTTCCCTTAATTTTGCTAATGAAGTCAGCTTTGAAACAAAACAATGGCTTCTTACCCAGCCTAAGCTTGAGTTAACTGTTCGCCAATTAGGATTGAACCAGCAAGATTTAACGGTGGCGAATGATAATTTTGTCTTTACCCTCTCTGATTTAGCGGTTAAAGCTGATGAGGAAGGTATGTCATCGGTAAATGCGAATGTTGATCTTCATAATCAGCAATTTGTGTTGTCTACTCTTGAAAGTACCATTGCATCACTTGACCTTATGGCCATTGAAAAACTGACCATTAATGTTGATAAAGATTTAGCAGCCACTGCAACGATTGGCGAAGTGTCGTTCAACGATATTTTAGTGTCTAAAACGTCGACATTTGCTCCCTTGTATCAAAATGAAAAAACTATCATTACTGGAATTGATTGGCGCAATAACCACTTAGCCATTGAAAAAATAGCACTGCATCCATTTAAAAGCAGCGTGTTGCTTGATGCGAACAAACAGCTAACGAACCTCGTTTTACCACCGGTAAAAGAAACGATGAGTGAACAGACAGCCGCTCAGCAGACTGAGCCAAATCCAGCGACAGAGCCGTCTGCTCAACCAATAACAATAAGCCTTAAGCAGTTCACCTTGTTCGATGGTGCTGATGTCCTATTTAGCGATCAAAGTGTGTCACCAGCGTTTAACCAAAAAATAAATATTACCGCGTTAAATGCTCGCGATATAGATAGTCGTCAAACAAGCCAACAGAGCCCATTTAATGTCAAAATCGCTTTTGATGAGCACGCAGCGAGTGTTGTCGATGGCTCTATTGCACCGTTTGGTGACAAGCTGAATATGGCATTAAATGTTAATATGACTGAGTTATCCCTGCCGCCACTTTCGGCCTATTTACGTACTGTCTTAGGCTTTGATTTTTTAAGTGGTCAATTGGATAACAAGATCACGGTAAACATTGTCGATGATGAGTTAGACGGCGAAACGGTTATTGGCTTACGAGGATTCGAGCTGGCAAATGGTGATGATACAACTGATGTAGCTGCGAATGATGGCGCGGCTATTGGCCTGAATGCGGCGCTTAATATGCTTAAAGATGGTCAAGGTAATGTGTCATTGACCGTTCCGTTGTCTGGTAATATTGACGACCCATCATTTGGCATAAGTAACGTTATTACGCTAGTGGCTCAAAAAGCCATTATGTCACAGGCAAAATCATACTTGATTAATACCTTTGTGCCTTATGCCAATTTAGTTACGGTCGCGAGCGTTGCAGGTGAATATTTGTTGAGATTAGAAATGAATGACTTGGTTTATGGTGTCGGCCAAACAGATATTACTCCTGAACAACAAGTGTTTGTTGATGAACTGGGTGCCTTACTTAACGATAAGCCAGAACAGCAAGTTAAAATGTGTCCAGTCGCGAGGCATGGTGAGCTTGCAATGAGCGCAAGTACATTGGAACAAAAAAATGCAGCTCTCAAGAAATTGAGCAAACATCGCGGCGATCAATTGAAGAAATTACTGGTAAAAAATTACGGGATTGAATCAGCACGGTTATTGGTGTGCGCTCCTAAAGTGGATACAGATGAGAACTCTGCACCAAGAATTGAATTTAGCTTCTGACATATAAGGAATCATGAAAATGAAAAAAATAATTCGTTCGATAAGTTGTATTGCTTTAGTTTTTAGTTTAATCGCTTGTGAGGCCTCAGATCCAAATTGTGACGGTGATTGCGTTAATGGATTTGGCACATTCACTTACTCTGACGGCAAGTATATCGGTCAATGGATTAACGGAATACGCCACGGGCAAGGCTCTTTCGTTAAAAACGATGGTTACAAATATAGTGGAGATTACAAAAACGACAAGCCCAATGGTGTTGGTACGCAATTGTGGAATACGGTCACTCGCGATAAGTATATTGGTGAAGTCAAAGACGGCTTGCGTCATGGGCACGGTGTGTATTCCAACAATGATGGCTATAAATACGTTGGAAATTATGTTAACGGGGAAAAAGATGGCCCCGGTATTGAGACTTGGAATGCAGGAAAAGACGGTAAGTACGAAGGAAATTATCTAGAAGGAAAACGACACGGTCAAGGGACATATTATTATGCTAACGCAACTTACTCTGGTGATTGGCAAAACGGTCGTCGTAATGGCCAAGGAACTTATACTGATTCAGAAGGATATACGTATATCGGTGGTTATCAAAATGATCAGCCGCATGGCAATGGTGTTCAAACATGGTCAAATGGCGAAAAGTATATAGGAAAAATGGTTGATGGTGTTAGAAGCGGACAAGGTACTTATATTTATATTAAAGGAAAATACACAGGACAATGGGCTGCTGGTGACCGTAATGGTAGCGGGCGATACATAAAAGAAGATGGCTATAGCTATCAAGGTGAATATAAAGATAACTCTCCTCATGGTTATGGCGTGCAACGCTGGAAAGACGGGACGTCATATGTGGGAGAGCTTGTTAATGGTGATCGTGAAGGTCAGGGTACCTACTATTATAAAAGATCGAAGTATACTGGATATTGGAAAGCAGGCGAAAAGCATGGCGATGGACTGTATTCATGGAACAGTGGAGCAACTCGTCATGGAACTTGGTTTGATGGAAAACTAAATGGCAAGGCTATTTATACATCTGACAGCGGTAAAAAAGTTACAGAGCAATGGAATAATGGCGAAGAAGTTAAATAGCCTGAACGTCAACAATAGCGGCGCTTAGAAAGCACCGCTATTGAGTCATCAATTTATTTTGATTGTACCAAGTGGTAATTCCGCTTGGTCGTTATCATAAAAATTTCCCAAATTAGGAAATAGTTTGGGCAGATCTGATTTTTCCACCCCAAACCAAACCGCTAATTCAGCATATAACTCATCAGTTGCTGTGGTTGGGATCATAACGCCTCCACCAACATCAAGTGGATTAGCGTTACCTAATGTTAATTCAGGATAGGTTCCATAAATTTTTCCGCCGTTAACATCGTTACCCATCACTAATGTATTACCGCCCCAACCATGGTCGGTTCCATTACCATTTGATGTTAAGCTTCGACCGAAATCAGAGCCTGTAAAAGTCAATGTTTTATCTGCAACACCAAGTTCAACTAATGCTAATTGAAATGCACTTAATGCATCGTCAAGTACGCCTAGCATGCGTTGATGATTGCTCAGGAGTTCACTATGATGATCCCAACCGATATAGCGTACAAAAAATGTTTGCTGACTTAGTCCAAGCGTTGGCGCTGCTGCAATACTTTTTGCCACCATTTTCAATTGCGCCGCTAATGGCGATTCTTTGCCATCGCTCGATTTAAAGTTGGTGCTCAATGTAATTTTATCGATAGCGGCACTGAAGGTTTCGTGTTGTGATTGCGCATGGCGAATGCCGTTGATGTAAGTCGTGTCAAAGGCGCTGTCGTAGTTAGCTGCCAACATTCGGTCGAATCCACCCATTAATACATTGTTTAGTGCAACCAATTGCGGTTTGTCAGTGCGCTTGACACTTAGTCCAACGCTGCCTTTATCTGTCACTGCATATTCACTCGCTTCTTTGCCATTTTGCATGATGTTACTGCCGGCCAAGGAAATATTCATTGAAATAGCATTGTTAGCTTTGTTTTGCTGTAACACATCAGCGAAGGTGCCAAACCATCCGCTATTGGTACGCTCCAAAGGGCGAGACGTTTGCCAGTGTTTAAATTGATCAGAATGAGACATCAATCCAACAGGGACTGGTTTGCTACCTGCTTTAAATTCGGCTTTGGTAATAGGCTCAACAAGCGGGGCGATATTACTGATAAACGCCAATTTATTATCATTAAAGAGGTTTCTCACTTTTGGAAGGCTTGGGTGAAGTCCAAAGTCTTTACCGTTGTCATCTTTAAAATTGAGTAATGGCAATAGCTTTGTCCGGTCAATAGCGAGGCTGCCGCGACTGTTTTTATAGTCGTTATAGGCTGAGACTGCAGTCGGTACCAACATATTGAAACTGTCATTGCCACCATCAAGCATGATGAATACGAGGCTCTTATTTTGCGGCGTTATACTAATCTCACCATTATCGACCGGGGGCGGCGTTGGCGACGGTGTCGGACTTGGCGTTGGAGTCGGTGGCGCAGGAGGTGGCGTTGGCTCTGGCGTTGAGCCGCCACCGCATCCCGCTAAGATAGCACTTGTACCAACCATTACAACACCGGATGAATGGATAAATTGACGTCTTGAAATTGATTGTTTACTCATGGGTTAGGCCTCCAATACCGTAAATTCTGGCGAAATAACAATCATGAAAATGACTGTTTGTACTATCCATAGTTGCTGGGTTGGTGATGATGGATCGTAAGGAGCGAGCGTTGCCATAATATCCGCTTGACCATCTGGTGTTTCTTTACCGATCAGCAATAAGCTAATGTGCGCTATTAGCGCAGGATAATCTTCTCTTTTGGTGGCGAGTTTAAGTTCCTGGGTCAAATTAAGTTTCAATTTGCTGCTGGCGTTATTTAATAACGTACTTGGCGCTAATTCCGGAACCGGCAGGGGCGGCGTTTGATGTTTTCTGATTTGCGTAGACACTAATGGGAGTGCGTCACCAAACAGCCAGTCATACATCATATTAACGTAGCTAATTGATGTATGTGCATTGTAAAGTTCGAATTCTGGCGCGACTTTTCCATTGTCTTCGATGGGGCCGTGAGGGACAAAATCTGGTTTATAGAAATTAAATACCGTCGGAGATGATAAGGTATGCTGACTTAAATAGGATTTAATGTCTTCACCGATTAACCATAATCTTTTTTCATCATTGTAGGCGTTAAATGCACGTAATAACTGGGTTACACGTAACAGTGGCGATTTAAGTTTTTGAATATTCCCAATTTGGCTATCGTTCCCAATCGTAACTGCATTGTTCAATGGATAGGTGAGAATTTCTTTAACGACTGATTTGAGATCCCCTTTTGGACCAAATTTGTTGGCAACGGCTTTTACATAGGCTTTAGTTGGATTTGATGTCACCATTTGCTGGATAAGTTTAGTCGCAATAAACGGCGCGGTATTTGGATTTGCAACCAGTTGTTCCACAGCACTGGTAATATCGTCAATGGTCGCTTGGCCATTGTTAGCGTTACGGGCTGGTAAGGAGAGTTTACCGCCGAGTAACACTTTTGAGCCAAGATCATGATAGGTGTCGTCTCCCACCATAGGTTGTAACATGTCAACATAAGGTAATATCTTAAACACCTTATTCACATCATCGCCAAGTAAAACTGGACGTCGATTGATAGTACCAAATGGTACTTTAAACCCGTCGACGTCAATATTGGCACCCGGCCATTCATAAAGGTATTGGCCTGCTTTAATACCGGTGAATACTCGCGCTAGTTCTTTAATATCGTCATTGTCATATGTGGGAATATCATTTCCAGCGCTGTCTTTTTTGCGAGAGCCATCATCATTTAATTCAAATAATCCAATAGTGAATAACTGCATAATCTCTCGCGCATAGTTTTCATCTGGGTGAATTCTTTGGGGAATATTTTCTTTTCTATTGTTGATATGGGTAAGGTAAACCCCCATGCATGGGTGTAATGATACATCCGTTAGTAAATCGCTATAGTTACCCAGCGCATGTTTGTAGAGTAAATCATAGAAATCTGCCATACCTTCTGCATCTAACTCAAGAACAGAGTTATCAGAAATCACAATGATTTCGCTGAGCGCTTGTGCGACACGATGACGAATTAAGTTTGACTGACTTACTTCAAAATCACTAATTTTTTTATCTTGAGTTATTCCATCGATTTGATTGTCTGGTGATAGTGAGTTGCCTTTAAGCAGCGTTTTATGCCACCACGCCATTCTAAAATAGTATTTATAGGGAAGCGCTGGGTTATTACCTTCACCGTTAATATTGCTTTCGCCGTAATGTTGACTGAGTAATTGTTTAAATCCACCAGTACTGCTTTTACCACGCCATATCTTCTTTGCAGTTTGAAAAAAACTGTCATTCATTTCAGGTTGATTATCAAGTTGATTATTTAACCAGGTTTCAATGCCGGTGTTATCGACCTCATTGATCAGTGCTTGATTAGCGCCCAAAGTAGCTTGCATCAAAAATGTTGATGCTTTCTCTCGACTGTTCATCACTATGTTCTACTCCAATTTATTAGAATTAATGCGACTAATCGACAATGTAATCAAAATATCCAACAGCTACATGCTGAGAATTTCGTCACAAATTATCAATTGTCAAAAAATATAACAGTAAATTGTCGTCGTGACAATTTACTTTTGTAAAATTAAACGGCATACTATTTAGGTAAGCAGGTTAATCTTGTTTATTGGAAAACTTTCAATAGTCAGGGTTAAAATGATTTTAGCTTTTGGGCTATGCCCATAGTCATTAATTATGGGTATAGACGTTCATTAGGAGAATTAGATGAAACTTTCGTTATCTATTGTCACTACGATAATCATTGCATTAGTCGTGTGGTTAATCATGTTATGGCAACCACCAGAAAGTTGGAGTAATGACGCCGTCAGTTATGAAAAACTGTTAGCGTTGACCGCCAATAATCAAACAGAAACTATGCCTAGCGAAAAACCAGCTAGCAGCAGTGATACCATGGTTAATGCTAGCGACGTAAAGCAGAGCAATGATTTTCAGCAAGACACCGTGGATATTGTCGGGTTGAACCGCCGGATTTCGTTAGTAGACATCGGCAAATTATGGCGAGAGTTTACTGACAATAAGCATTTAGAACGCACGATTTCAACAGATACGTTTGCTGTTTACACCGTGTTTAGTCAGTTTAATGCGAGTTATAGTGTCGCTGATGTCAGTATTGGATATGAACGAGCGGCATTAAATGATTCAGCTGTTACAACCCAAACCCTGCCAACAGGGAAGCGCTTTACTTTATTGAGTCAAGGACATTATTCTAATGTTGATATTGTTGCCGCTTGGGAAAATATTGATTATCGACGTGGCTTAATAGCCGTGATTGAAAAGCGTCACTTTTCTGGTGACGATGAAACCGTAAGTTTACAAGCAATTTATCAGGAGTAATGATGGATTTTTTATTTGAGAAAATGGGCGAGTTTGAGGTCTACGGCTGGGAATTGTGGATTGGTGATTGGTTTTTTGTCATTGCTATCGGTCTATTCTTGCTTGAATTGATTGTTATTACCGCAAAAAAACAAATGAGTTGGAATCTTTTGGGAGACAGTTTGACCAACTTTATTACGCTGACAGCCTTTCGCGGCATCAATATGGTTATCGGTGCGCTTTTTTATTTAGCAGTGTTTTTCTACGTTTATGAGCATTTCTCAATAACTCATTTACCGATAACGTGGTGGACGGTAATTGGTGGCCTAATATTGGCAGATATCGTGTATTACTGGGAGCACCGCTTTATGCACATGACGGGAATAGGGTGGGCAACACACACTGTTCATCACAGCTCGCCATATTTCAATTTGTCGGTCGCTTATCGCTTTGGCCCGCTTGATGGTTTGTATCCGTTGTTTTTCCATTTACCGTTAGTCATGCTTGGTTTTCATCCGTTTGTTGTGTTCCTCGCTGAGATGTTGGTGCAAACGTACCAAACATTATTGCATACAGAAACCATTAAAAAATTGCCGCGTCCAATTGAAGCCGTTATGAATACACCATCTCATCATCGTGTTCACCATGCGACAAACCGTAAATACCTTGATAAAAACTACGCCGGTGTGTTCATTATCTGGGACAAAATGTTTGGTACATTTGCCGAAGAAGATGAGAAAGTTCGCTACGGGGTGTTTCCAAGAATTAATAGCGTCAATCCCTTTAAAGTGTTCTTCGAAGGAATTGCCAAGTTATCGAATCGTTTATGGCATGCACCAAATTGGGGTTATCGATTAAAATTACTTTATAAGTCGCCAACATGGGCTTGGGAACAAGAACAAAAAGATAAGTAAATTAAGCAGATTCACAAAAGAGCCGATGCAATATGCATCGGCTTTTTATTGATATTTAGGCAACTTTAAATGTTGGTTCTATTTCTAGAGGTTCATACGACTGTGCATTAGCCTGACGTTGGTTATCAATTTGTTGTGATAAGACCGCTAATTTATCTATTACTTCAAAGCTTGCCCGCTCCATTAAACCCAGTTCCTGCACGGCTTCGTCAAGTTGACCCTGTTGATGCGCTTCGAGTGCTTTTTTCCCATGTAAATGAACATCGCTATGTGGTTTTTCAACCTGTTTAAATGCTGAATGGCTCGCATACTTTTGCGCGCCTTCACCTTCGTAATACCATTTACCCATACGGCACATTGTATGATCCGCAAATTCACTTATCGGTTTGTCTGATATGCCCAACAGCACTTTGTAGACATCAAACTTCCATACCACATGATCAATTTTGACGGTTTGTAAGAATGCGTCGGCGCTTGATTGAGTGATGACGCTGTACATTTGTTGTGAAAGGTTAACAATTTGATGCGCCGTTTCAGAAATCGTATTGGTGCTACTGTTGATCGTTTCGCTTTTTGCGCCAACTTCCTCAATGCCGCTGATTACGCCCCCCATTTGTTGGTTAACTTTCTCAATGAGGTTTGATATTTCATTCGACGCTTCTGCTGAACGCTGTGCAAGTGTACGAACTTCATCGGCGACAACAGCAAAACCGCGACCTTGTTCACCAGCGCGCGCAGCTTCGATTGCGGCATTAAGCGCAAGTAAATTTGTTTGGTCGGATATGCCTTTGATTATATTTACAAAATCATTAATACCTGCAGTCACTGTCTTTAATTCATCAACGGAGTGACAGGCTTGTTTGGTATCTTCAGTGATTTGTTGGGTTGATTGACGGGTGCTTTTTAGCATCATCATAATATCGTCAAAGAGCGATTGAGCGGTGTTAAACTCATCGCGATGTTCTATTAATACTGAGGTTGAACCAGCTAATGATTCTCGTATTTGATGTAATAGCTCAGAAGAGGTGAGCGACTGCTCATTAACCTCTTCTTGGTGTTTATGCAGCGCCGCTCTAGAATCACTATCGCTTACCAGCGTTTGTGACGTCTGTTGAATAGCTGATAGTTCTTGGCGTAACTGGGTATTTTCTTCTTGCAGTTGACGGTTTTGGTGCGTCAACTCGTTAATTTCTGACTTGTACTTTGCCGTAAAAAACATTTGTAATACTTCCTTTTTCTTACACGTCGAATAATACGTTTTTTAACACTCGATAACGGACATTTAATCATAAAAATAAGTCCGCCCATTTGCGCTAGAACAATGGTTATTACAAGACGCGTCGTATAGCATTAATAAGCTGTTTTAAGGCAGCTTTCTCCATAATTGGAAATCATCATGAGTTTATTGTTTATTTTCACTATGCCAATTAAAAGGAATGATAGCAGTATCCTCCGACATATCTCAATTCTAATTGCACGTTAAATAATCGCATAAAAACTCACAATCTAAGTAAGTTTATGTATTTTAATGATAATTAATAAAGGTATGTCGGCATTTGCTAGACGAAAGTACTATAGCGATTAAAGATTACTCACCGCTTCAATTAGCTGATTATTTAGATCCAAATTAGTAATTTTGCCTTCTTTGAAATTGTCATAAAAACTTGGAATAGACAAGGATGCTTTAACATCGGCCGCAAAAAATGGGGCACTGTCCGTCGCTTGCTTAAGTACATTCACTGCGCCCGATGGGCCAGGTGAAGTCGCCAATAAAATCATCGGCTTATGTTGGAATATTTCGCGATTATAACGTGAAGTCCAATCGAAAATATTCTTATAAGCCGCACTGTATGAACCGTTATGCTCAGCAAACCCAATGATAATAGCATCGGCACTACCCAGTTTGTCATAAAACTCAATGGCTAATGGGTGATGGCCGATTTCTTTCTCGCGATCTTCGCTAAAAATGGGCATTTCAAAATCATTGAGATCTAATACCTCAATTAACGCGTCGTTGACTAATGTCGCTGTATAGTGGGCGAGTTGTTTGTTGATAGATACTGAACTGTTACTTGCGGCAAAGGCGATAATTTTCATAATGTGTTCCTGTTCGTTTAAATACGATAGTAGATTCAAATTGTTGTTTGATCTGGATGCAATTACTTTATCCTGTTTTTAAACGGTTATTAATAACCTTAATGTGTCTTTATTATTTCCATTTGACTCTTAATGGTGCTTCTATTTCTCTTTGATATGTTGAAATTTCATCGCTAATTGCATGTTTTTAATAACTTAGTTTATGATGTAGTTCTAACTTTTGATGGTCACAAACAGATGAAACGACAACCCCTATTTTTGATATTTTCTAATACGCTATATAGCCTCGCAATGTTAATTAGTGCGTTACTGATCACTTGGGGGATACTCAGTGCAGCCGATTTTTTCTATCCAACGTTTTATCAGTGGTTGGATATTGGTCAAACCATTCATGAATTTGGACCACAAAATCGATACAAAGATGGGTTTGAAACAACGGTAATGATCCAACATGTTGACTACTTTTCACAAATCGTGACGGCAATCAACCATGGCGGAGCAGGATTAACGCAAATATCTTATCCTCATCTGGGTCAACAAATACCGCTATTAAGAGATGCTGAAGTTCGACATTTACAGGATGTGGCTAATTTAATGACGAAATTGTTTTCAGTTGGTGGCATAGTTTTTACTCTTTTGGTGGCTGTTATAGCATTCAAGATTAAGAAAGGTCGAACATTCTCCAGAGTGAGAGCGCAAATAACTCAATTGATAGGTTTTGTGGTTGTGGTCGTGACTATTTGTTGGTTAATTGGATTTAAGACGGTATTTTACTGGTTTCATGAAGTTGCCTTTCCATCTGAAAACGATTGGTTTTTTTATTATCAGGACTCTTTAATGACAACGATGATGAAAGCACCAATGTTGTTTGCACCAATCAGTGGTGCGATGGTGATTCTCTGCTGTATTGTTTTCGTGGTACTTAATTGGCTGGTTTCGTTGATAAACAGCCGGATTAATGAGTCATTATTACCAAATGGTTAACTCGACTTATTTATTGTTAAATTGACTAATTTAAAAGTTTTAATAGAATTAATGCTGTCTCTTATACACATCTGACGCTGCCGACGAAGAGGAT
>CAJXRU010000123.1 GCA_913060565.1 uncultured Gammaproteobacteria bacterium
TACGAGATCATGCCTAGTCTCGTGGGCTCGGAGATGTGTATAAGAGACAGGTCCTAAATGTGCGTAGGGCGCTGTTAGGTCAATATTAAACAATGGCGCGGTTCTAAATTTAGATCTATCTTGTGGGCGATTGGTGATATTTTCTCGGCCAAAGTCTTCAAAGCCGGACAAGCCATTTCCTTTCCCCGGGCCATATTGAGCGAATGCAAGATTGTGAAAATCAAAATCTGACATTACTGCACCTTTGTGACAGTTGACACAGCCGGTTTCAAAAAAGAAATGCGCGCCGCGCGTGGTGTTCTCATCAAGTTGTTGAGGGTTGTCTAAAACGCCATCGCTAGTAACGTCGTTAATGACTGCTTGCCACGGATTATTTCTAAAGTTAAATGCGCTTATTTCGAATGCGGCGATTGCATTTGCAGCGTGGGCGAAGGTCATATCTTTGAAATCAATATTGGGATACGCCGCTTCAAATAATGCAATATAGGCTGGAATTTCGCCTAGGCGAGTCATTAGTGCTGACCAAATTTCAGTGAAATCATTATTTGTAAATTGAGCCAGTTCATTGGTTGCTGATGGTGCGCCGCGCATTTCATGTGCGTCGGTTACCGGAAACATAGCTTGTGCAGCGACAAGCCCATAGCCTTGAAACCCCTGTGTTTGGCGGCTGGCAAAAAATACAGCTTCCATTGCCGCGGTTAAATCTCCTGTGGCGTCTGCGGGTGTGCTTAAGCTGTTGTCGTTGTTGAGAGCAATCCGGCCATCCCAAAATAAAGTTTTGAATAAGTCGAGATTAAATAGTGGTTGGGCATGGCGAGCAATGACTTCTCCGCCTGTTCGTTGTTGCCCTAAGCCCGATGCACCAGTTCCTAGTGATAATGAGCGTTGGTCGCCACTTGCTAAATTGGGATGATGGCATGTCATGCACGAGGTATCTCTATTGCCACTCAGTAGTTTGTCGAAAGCTAATGATTGCCCCAAGTTAAACATTGCATCGCTTACCGCCGGTGCATCAGCTAACGGCGTTAAATTTTGTGAGGTAATGTAAGCAACCAGTTCTGCGCGAACGGTTTCAATGGGCTTTATGAGCGACAGCGTTTTAATTGGTGTATCGTCAACTGGCAAAATAAACGCTGCTTTCGCTTCGACAGAATGGCGAATATTTACATCTTGCAATGCACTATTTATCAGGCTGCCAAATCCTAAATAATGCTGGGTAGCAGCACCGAAATGTTCTCTATTCGTTTGTGAGAATAATGATTCATTGACCGCTAATTGTTGGCGTAAGTCGTCTGCTAGTGTTTGAGTCCACTGAGTATTTTGAATATTTTCTGTCAAATAAGAATAGAGTGCTAGCGCATAGCCATATTGTGCTTGAAGTGAATCTTGCGTAACGATAGTGTTGAGTAAATCTACTGGTAGCAAGGTTGATATATTAGCGCCTTCATCAATGCCAAATGCTAATGCGACAGCACTGTTGTAATTGTCATTTATTGCGCTATCTAAGCCTTGTGAGTTGCTTAATGCCATTAACGTCGATATTTCAGTGAGTGGTGTTACTGCAAAGTGAAATACATCGCCATTGTTACCTTCAATGTTCACCACAGTGCGCATCAGTGGTGCTGGTTGTGCTGCACGTTGTTCGGTAAATTCATCAATATAATTTCCTCCAATACATTCGATTAAGGCATTGCCTTGCGCTGGAATGTTGGCGCCGAAGTCGGCTAAACCTGTTTGATCGGTAATCGCTTGAGCGATGATTGTTGATTTTTGTCCGTTATCAATTGCGAAGAGTTCGCAGGTGCCTCCATTGACTGGGCCTTTAATAAAATTTGCTTTGACGCTAACGTTTGTAATTTGGACAATGGGTAGGCTTTCTTGCGCTGAAGAGGTTTGAGGCGAACTATCGCCGCCGCCACATGCAGTTAAAGATAATAAAATAGATGTGCAAAAAATTGCTCTTTTCATAATTAAAGCCTGCAAATAAATGAATGCTAGTTCTTATTTATGATACACAGAATATGCAGTTGAAAACCTGTTTTACTCTTTCTTTACTGTCTCTTTACATTTCTTGACGTTAGAGGGGCGACGCCAAAAAAACTCCGAGTATTTTTAGGCCCTCATTGTCTTTTGTGAGTTGTCGATTTTAAAGTCACGATCCACTTATATCAGGATTAAAGCCTGTTGATGTGGGATTTGATCTACGAGTTATTTGATATAGGCGACTTCATGATAAATCGTCGTAGTTTAGTTAGTGCTAAAAATGTTTATACATTGAGGGAATTGGAGGGCAACAAGCCATAAATCACTATTGGCCATTTTTAATGGCGCGACAAATATACCCGAGCCTGCATATTAAAGTGACTTGGGTATACATTTATGTCGAACAATGAAATTCGATGAATGCAACTTTTTGGTAAACAGCTTTATAAGCTCTGAAGTAGTATTCTAATGTTGAGAGTGCGTAACTACTGTCGCTGAGAGTCAAACAAATGACCTGTCTTGACCCAAATAATGGTTTCCTGCTCAACGTAGGGATTGTGTTCTGATTGATGTGGGCTACGTAACCAAGTACCTGCGGGATAGCGACCGTGTTCATCGATAAATTCACCGGAAATGACATAAATTTCTTCACCGCCAAAATGACGATGAGGTTGAAAACGTTCGCCTGCTGGCCATTTCACCAAGGCTGTGTGTTGGTGTTCAAAATCATGTAATGGCATAACTTGTAAGCCGCCAATACCTTGTAGCCATTGTGTTTGGTGAGTATTGATAGCGAGTTGTTGGTTGTCGTTTGGCAAAAATTGGTTGAGTTTAACCAATATTACGCAGCCGTCTTTGCTATAAGGTTGGTGGGCGCTGCCCGGTGGATTACGAATATAAGTGCCTGCGGGATAGTCGCCGTGTTCGTCTGAGAACGTGCCTTCAAGGACTAAAATCTCTTCGCCATGAGGATGAACATGCGGCGCAAAGTGAGCATTTGGTTTGTAGGTCACAATGCTGGTGGTGTGGCCTGATTCTGCGGCTTCGCGTTCTAATGGCTTGCGAAGCACATGAGGCGAAGGGCTTTCTAACCATGGCAGTTCGTTAGTGTTGATAACGATGCGTTGTTGAAAGTTCATATTGTGCATTTCGTACTGGGCTGTTTGCATGGTTTTTGGCATAGTTATCTCGTTGTTTTTCATGGGGAGCAAACACATGATTGGTCAGCTCCACAATGTTTTAATGAAGGCTAATTACAGTTAGTTTCGACCAGCCATTACACCGCCATCTATATCCCAAATGGCGCCTGTCACCCAGCTTGTTTCTTCTGAGAGCAAAAAAGCAATAGTTGAGGCAATGTCGTCACTGCGTCCAATGCGACCAATAGGGTGGAAGCCATCGAAGCTTGCAAGTGTTTCATCTAGCATGTCGTCATCGATAAAGTGCGAGTATATCGGCGTTTTAACGACCGCCGGCGAAACGGCGTTTACGCGAATATCATGCGCTGATAGCTCCATTGCAAGGTGTTGTGTAAATGCGTGTAATGCCGCTTTTGCCATTGAATATGCCGATGAGGGCGTCGCTTTAATGGCTTGTTTTGCCCACATTGAACCTATGTTTACAATATTACCACCTTGATGCCTTGCCATGTTGTTTACTACCGCTTGGGTGATAAAAAATGTTGCTTTGTTGAGCTCCATATATTGGTCGTAGTCTTGTTGGCTATGAGCTAAAAATTCTGTTGGGTTGAAATAACCTGCGGCATTGACTAAGTAATCAATGGCGGTAGTTTGATTGTTGATACTGCTGCATAATGCCGTTACGTCATCTTGGTTGTATAAATCCGTTTGAATTATTTCTACGTTAGTGAGCTGCGCTAATAATTCTTTGGCGGCGTTGAGCTTAGTGAGATCGCGGCCAACGATGGTGAGTGAGATGTTTTGTTTGGCGAGTAAGGTTGCAGTGGCTAATCCCATGCCACTTGAACCGCCTATAATGAGGGCGTGTGATTGTGGTTTAAAGTTCATTTTTTAATTCCTGTGTCATTCATTGGATGTGATAATGTTAAGTCGTTAATAAGGTTAAGAAAAGTAAGCACAATATGGTTCGTTACTTACAAATAGGTACATCTTCTTGAAAGCTATAGAAAATAAATTTTTGCAAAAAACAAAGCCCCGAGATTCTTCACGGATGGTAGAGACGATTTATGGCTGTAAATGGTCGTTGTCTGTTTATCAATTATTGGATGCTGGTATTAAGCGCCCCGGAGAAATGGTGAAGGCAATTGATGGCCTGACGACAAAAGTGCTCAATGATTGTTTAAAGAAGAACATCGAATTTGGGATTATTGAGCGGGTAGCATTTAATGAAATTCCGCCGCGAGTTGAATATCAAATTACGGCTTTCGGTGAGAAGTTTTTAGTGGTGTTGCAGCATATTGAAGCGTTGCAGGTCGATATTGATAAGCAAGCTGATGGTCGTTAGCTTTTTCACAGTCAATCACTGGTGCTTTCTAATCGAATTGACAGAGCGCCGATAAATGGTCGACGCTATCCATGTTAGTTTTAGTAAATATTTATTGAGAAGATACAGGCTTTGATTTTTTGTCATTATAATTGTGGCTCATTTTTGTAAAGCCACGATTTGGACAATAGGTGTAGTTATTGTCGCTGTTACGTCGTTTTCCTGTACCTATTATCCAACGAAAAGTTAGGCAGTGGTTTGGGTCGTCTAACTCTAAAATTTCAATGCTAATTGGAGCGCGTGAATTGTAGTGTCGGATTTCGCCTTGTTGCCAGTAGCCCAGCGGGAATTTACTACCCAATCCACTGTAGGTTCTGTCGCCCCAGCTTTTTCGTTTATCAAAAATTCTAACCAGTCCATCTTTTGAGTTATTGATGGTGAAATGAGATATGACATCCCCCATGCGCCTTGTTGAAAATGTTCTCTTGTAATAAGGAATTTGCTCGCCAACCCATGCAATGCTGGTGTTGTTTTGTGCTGTTTTGAAAGGGCCTGTAATGTGGTATTTGTTACATGGTTTTCCAGCAAACGATGAGCAAGCAATTGTATTTTCCGGTTTCATGGTCAGTTTGTGTTTTCCATCCCATTGTCCGCCAGTAAATAGTTCGACGGGGATAAATCGTTTTTTGGTGTCTTTGTTATAGGCGGTATCCCAACCATTGGTGTCATCAGGTGAGTTTGCTGTCGGTTGCGCTGGCAGCATCGCCAACGCATGACTGCATAATGTTATGGTGCTGGCGAATGCCAGAATTTTAAATAGATTGAGTTTGGTGTTTGCGATTGTCATCAATTTTCTCTTTGCGGTTATTGGTTGAGGAAGATATTGATGATATTCAAAAAAGAATGCTTAAAAGTTAGTTAAAATATTTCTAAAAGTTTTTTGAATGCAATTAAAACAATGAGTTACAAAATCTGTAAACGGTAGTTTATCTGTTAGAATACGTTAAATTTTTATCGTGGATACGCTGTTTTTGGATACCTCTAAGGCCTTTCTGGTCGGGCAATGGAAAGTTGAATCCGAGCTCAATAAATTATCTTGTGGCGAGAATGAAGTGATTCTTGTGCCTAAGGTGATGGCTATTTTATTGGTGTTGGTTGAAAGTGGCGGTGAGCCCCTTAATCTAAAAACACTGATGACAAAGGTGTGGAAAGAGCAGGTTGTTAGTGACAGTTCTGTGTATCAAGCCATTGCGCAGTTGCGTAAAGCATTAGGTGATACGGCGACTAAACCCGTTTATATTCAGCGAGTCTCTGGCAAAGGTTATCGCTTGATTGCCAAGGTTAATGCCGTGGACGCTGCGTTTGATTGCGATAAAGAAAATTCTAACCAATCTGCGTCTTTATCGCCTGATCTTCTTCTATCACATCAAGATACTCTGAAACCTTGGCAAACTTGGCGATTGCGAATTGTTGCGTCTTGTGTAGTTATTCTCATTGTTTTGTTTTTAGGGCAATGGTTACAAGACTCCCAAGCGCCAACGAAGACGCTTGAAATCGGCCAAATAGAATCTATTTCATTGCAACGCTTAGACACTCAGGGGCTTGGTAAGGCTAAATCACTAGCAGCGTTAAATGATGTGTTGCTTACCCAGTTAATGCAAATCAAGAAAATGCGTGTAGTGTCGTTAGAGCAAGCGTCATCAACAGCAACTACTCAAGCGATAATTACGGGCCGAATTGATAAGAAAGCGCACAATATTCGTGTTTTTCTTCAATTGATTGATGTGGCAAACCAAGAAGTGATTTTGGCTAAGGTGTTTCACGGTAATATCAATGACTTGTTCTTTTTGCAAAACGCTATTGCCCAGTGGTTGTTAGCGGTGTTTGAGCAGCCGTCGACCTCATCGATTTTTAAGCGCGGCGCGATTGACAGAAAAACCTTTGACCAATATTTGTTGGGACGTCATTTATGGCAACAACGAAATAGCGGTGCATTGTATCGTGCAAAGGATGTGTTTGAAGAAATGCAGCGACAAGCGCAGTTATTTCCTCTGGCCGCTGTAGCACTGTGTGATACCTATCATTCGCTTAATATTTATAGCGATTGGTCATTGCAAAAGGCGCTAGATAAATGTCGTCCATTATTGAAGCAGGCATTAGCTAGCGAGCCAGAACTGGGACAGGCGTTGGCGGCGCAGGCGTTATTACTGAGCAGGCAAGGACAGAAAAAACAGGCCAGCGAATTGTTTGAAAAAGCCATTAAAAATGCGCCTAATTATCCCTTTAGTTACGTGTGGTATGCGGAGCAAAATCGCAGAATGGGGAAGTATGAGCAAGGTTTGAGCATGACACAAACGGCTTATGAGCTTGCGCCAATGTCGCCAATGGTCAATCGCAGTTTGGCGTATGCCTATCTAAATTCTGGTAACAAAAAACAAGCACGATTTTATTATCGCCGTGCGTTGAATTTACAATTTGATTATACCGATCGCGCTATTGAAGAGTTAGATTTTTTGCCAATGACCATTGAGCGAGCACGTGCGTTCTTAGCATGGGCTCAGAAGAATCCATCAGTGATAAACAAGCGACACTCTTATCAATTAACGCAGGCTCAAATCTACTTAGCATTGGGTAATCATTTGGCAGTGGAAAAGACATTGGATAGATTAGAAGGTCAGCACGTTAATCTTTCATTTAAACTGTTTATTGAAACATCATTAGCGTCAGCACAAGGGCGCTATCAAGATGTGATTGAATTAATTGAGCGGCGTATGGTGCTTCATCAAGATCCTGCTCGATATGCAGGGGCCTATATGTTGGCGCTTGAGCAGTTAGGAGATGATGAAAAATCCTATCAGGCCTTTTTACATTTGCGCCCTGCGTTGGCAGATAAGATATTGCATCAAGAGAAATTTGGCGATGTGAATATCGGGGATCACAATGCCCATTTAATCGCACATTTTGTGCAGCTTCAGGCCAAACGCGGTGAATTTGAATCTATTAGCGCGTTAGCGCAATTGTTAGATCGCACTTTTTCGCAGGGATATTTACTACAAGATATTTACTATGCACGTTGGTTATTGTTTCGAGGCCACAAGAAGCGGGCAAAAGCGTTAATTCTCAAACTGATGCATGACGGCTGGCTGCCTGATTACAACGCGCAGTTGTATCCTGAAACTATCATGCAACAACTCTTTATTGATGCTGGACTTAGCCGCGATGCTTATCAAACATTAGTTAATAAGAACCGCGCACTTGTGAAACTTGGGAGCAGTTAGCCGTTTTTGTGGTGCAAATTGTAATACGCGTTAACCACTTTGGGTGACATATTGTTGTTGCGATGGTGACCAACTATTCGTTGGTAGGGAATGTTTTCTTGATATAAAAACTCAATAAATTCTCTTTCTACATCTGCCATGTGGCTCGGCAAGCTGTTGTCTGCTGGAATTTCTAGAAAATCGCCTTGATAGATAATCTTTGATTGCGGGAAGTAAGCAAAACTTTGCCCTTCGCTATGTGAGTTCTTGGGCGCATAGAATGTGACACCATTAATCTGTTGTCCGTGATTCAAGGCCTTATAAGCCCATTTGTGTGCATCTTTTTTAAATCGTGGAAATGTTTTTAATGCTTTTATGCTGTGTTTGTCAGCGATGATTGTTGCACCTAAGTTGCCGTAATACGCCGCACCGCCCATATGATCGCTATGACCATGCGTCACATAGACTGAGTGAATCTTCTTGTTGGGTAGGTGTTTTTTAATTAAATTGTGCACTTGAATTGAGGTGTCATTTGAGCGCGGGATCCCAAATACCGTTAATCCTTTCATATCCTGTTTGACCATGACGTGACGATTGCCAGCAACGTGGTTTATTAAATAAAGATTGCTCGCTAATGTTACCCATTCAAGCGGTTTCTTTGTGCCATCGACAAAGGGGCCGTATCCTTGTGGAATGGCGAGAGTTTGATCTTTGATACCCATGATTCGGTTGATGTCAGTAATATTGACTGTGCTCTTTAGCACGCCTTTTTTATAGTGACGAATAGTTGAAGCAACACTAAGCCCGTTGTGGATTTTAGGATTGGTAAACTCGGTTTTCTCATTTTTTGTGGTGTTTACAATTGTTGTTAGAGCGACGGGATCACGGGTAAACGTATAGGTGATGCCATCTTGTTTTGACTTTTTGAACGTAATCGCCACTTGTTGTTGTGACTGGCTAATCGTGGTGTTGCTAGGGGTAGCCATTGATAAAAATTGATTGGCAGAAAAGATATCTAACTCGCTGTATAAATCTTCTTGAAAGTCACTGGTATCGTAGTCTAGATATTCTAATTGTTTACCCTTTGTGAATCCGTTTACGTCGTAAAGAACCGTTTTTCCATGTTGATGAACAATTTTGTCATTAAAAATATAGTTTCCAGGGTAATGGTGAACTTGATGAAGATAGAATTGTTTCTTTCCCAAATCAAATTTGTAATCGTATTCACTGTTAATAGTAAAAGGTTGATCTAATCGATTGCTTTGAAAAATCGTCTCACGTTGCTTGGTGTAGGTTACGTTGAGTTTGTCTAATTTTTTTACACTGGCGTAGTGACGTTTTAAATCATTGATGATGTTGGTATTGGTCGGTGACATTGAATAAACAAATGGCGATGTCGCGGAGAGTAAAAGCGTGAGAGAAGTAAAAAATAATGGCTTCATCAAAGATCCTGTTGTGTTGATGTTTTTAAGTGTGTACAAAGAGTATCGTTAATTAATTAATTGAAAAATAGTTAAAAAGAGAAAGGATATTTCTGTTGCAGAGAAAGATAGATTTAATTAAGGCAATACGCATCTTTTTGTCAGTCGTGGAAGAAGAAAGCTTTAGTGGTGCATCAGGAAAATTAGGGTTAGCGACTTCTGCCATTAGTAAAAATGTCTCTGATTTAGAACAATATTATGAGTGTAAATTACTTCATAGAAATACCCGTTCGATGCATTTAACTGCCGAAGGTATGCATTTTGTTACTGAGTTTAGGCGTGTTATAGCTCAGTTAGACGGCCTCAAAGCGAGCGTTTTTCAACGCAAAGGAGTTGTTGCTGGCAAATTGACTATTACGAGCCCAGAGAATGCACAAGGATTGAAAATTGATTATAAGTTGAGTCGATTTTTACAGCTATTTCCGAACGTTGAGCTGCGTTGGCTACAACAAAATAGGCGATTTAATGTAGTTGATGAAGGTATTGATGTTGCTATTCGTGTTGGACTTTTAGAAGATTCTGATTTAATTGTTCAATCGTTTACCAGCGTAGAAAATCAATTTGTAGCTAGCCCTGAATATTTGCATCAGCATGGAACACCATTACATCCCGATGAATTGACGAATCATCAGTGCTTAATTGAAGTCGCCAATCGCAGACCTTTCTTATGGCGTTACTTAGAAGAAGGGATAGAAAAATCAGTTGAAGTATCTGGCAGCTTAGAGTTAGATAAGGGAGAAACGGTAGCATTCTTCGCCGCACATGGCCACGGCATTGCGCGGCTACCGAGCTTTATGATGCAACAGTATCTAGATTCTGGTGAACTGGTTACTATTTTACCAAGATTCAACACCAAGCCATTAGAAGTGTCTTTGGTGTACCCGAAAAATAGCCTTTCAAATCCCGTGTTAACGGCATTCCTTGAATTCATGCGATCATAAGCCCTTAATGTTTTCTTTGAGATAATATAGGCAGGACCGCATGATAAGCATCGTGCGCGTCTTTTAACTTGCGTTGTCAGATTTAGTCTTTTCAAATTCAATAGGGATATCAAGTCCAACTTTTACATTTTCCATGACGACCGTTGAATGAAATTTATGGATATTGTCATTTTTAAGAAATACATTTCGAGTTAATTCTTCATACTTCGCCATGTTGGGTGTCACTACCACGACAATAAAGTCGGCACTGCCTGTTGTGTAATAACATTGCTGAATCTCTTGATGTTGTAATGCCTGAGATTTAAAAGATTCTATTGATGCGGTACCACCGCGTTTCATCACAACTTCTACGATAACTGTCACATAATCGTCAAAAGACAACACTGCGACTTCTTTTGCGATCACTCCGCTATCTCGAAGCTTTTTTAAACGGCGTTGGCATGCCGTGGCTGACAAGCCAATTTGATGTCCAAGTGCGTCACTGGTGATCCTACTGTTGTTTTGAAATTGCTTCAAAATACGTCGGTCAAAATCGTCTATCTGCATAAAATCCTCAATATTAGGTAAATAACGCTGTTTTTATTCATCGATTTGGTTGATATGCAGCGTAGCATTTGTCTGTTGATTTTAGAATAGTCGTCATTGAACGATCAAAATTAAGAGATAGTTATGTCGAATGTGAAAGTTGTAATAAAAGGCGTTATCTTTGGTGTAGTCGCATCAATGATTTGGGGAGCTTGGCCCGTTGTCTCTGTGTTAGGGACACAAGCTCAACTGGGTGGGGCTGATTTAACAGCATTAAGGTTTGCTATTGCAGGGGGCTTGCTGATGCCCGTGCTAATCATCAGATCCAGTCAGTTTTTACGGCATTGGAAGAAAGGAATCGTTTTGAGTATTGGCAGTGGCTTGCCGTATATGTTGTTGGCAATGGAGGGGCTAAACTATGCGCCAAGTGGACATTTTGGCATTATCGCGCCAAGTTCTATGCTTATATTTACGGCGTTAGGAAGTATCTTTTGGTTACGAGAGAAGATGAGTTTAATGCGTATGGTGGGGCTGCTATTTATTCTCATTGGTATCGTTATTATTGGTGGTTATAGTGCGGTACAAGGTTCAAGCTCATTTCTGATAGGGGATTTGATGTTTGTAGGGTGTGGCGGACTATGGGCGAGTTATACGTTACTTTGTCGACACTGGAACATGAATTCGTGGCTAGCAACGGCTCAGGTATCTGTCATTTCTATGCTAGTTTATTTGCCGATTTATTTATTCAATGAACCGCATGCTTTGTTTGATATCCCTGTGACGACAGTATTATTACATGGTGTGTTTCAAGGTGGACTTGTCGCCGTGATGGCGTTGTTTTGTTATTCAAAGGCTGTTGCTTTATTGGGGACAGTCAGAGGCGCTATTTTCTCAGCAATGGTTCCTCCGCTCTCACTAATTTTCGGTTATTTATTACTTGATGAACGCATTGCTGGTTTTGAATATGTAGGCCTAGGCATCGTTTTTATGGGCATGCTGTTAGCATTAGGTTTATGCTTTAAAAGTGCTAATATGAACCGTTTAAAATCACTTGCTGCGCCTGCTTGCGCGCTTCCCAATTTAAGGTTTCTAACTCCGGCTTATCGTAAAACTTGTCGACGTATCCTACGCATAAATAGGCAATAAGTTCTCTGTCTTGTGGCGCATAAAGTGCTGTTTTGACGTGCTCTGGATTTACAATACTTACCCAGCCGATGCCTATATTAAGTGAGCGTGCCATGAGCCACATGTTTTGCACGGCACAAACTACACTGTACCGTCCCATTTCTGGCATGCTGGTTTGACCGAGTACAGGTCCCTTTTTAGGGTTGTAAAATACGGCAATGTTTAATGGGCTTTGCAATATCCCCTCTAGTTTCAAGCTTTGGTATTGCTGAGATTTTTGTGCATCAAACATTATTGATGCTTTGTCATTCTCAGTACTAAAGCTGTCGGCGATGGTTTGGCGAACTGCTCGATCAGTAATGGTGATGAATTCCCACGGCTGTGAGAAGCCAACAGAAGGGGCGGATAACGCAGCGGCGTAGATTTTATCAAGTTCCTCTTGGTGGATGGGTGTTGGCAAAAATCGATTGCCTCTAACGTCACGACGGGCGTTCATTATTTGGCGCAGTGTTTCGCTATTTTCGAAAGTGAATTGCTGATTTTTGTCTGTGGATGTCATGGAAATGCTGATAAATGAATCGAATTAATCATTGTATCATTTGAGGTTGATTTTACCTGAGTTTTTACGACTAGTCGTTAATTGTGGGTGGGGATTAATCACTTTAGATATTTAGCTAATATATCCGGGTAAGAGTCTCTTCTATTTTTAATTGCAGCGTTTATTTTTTCGACAGTTGAATAGGGTACGGACTTTTTACTAAACATAAAATATATCTGATTGCTGTGAACAATATATGGGTGTAACTCGATATTCTCGATGTTATGGGAATGTATATACTGTAACCCAGCTGCTTCATCTTCAATTGCAAAGTCAACACGATGATGAGTAACAAGGTTTATGCGTTGTCTCAATGTAGGAACTCGGCGAAATGATGAGGATTTTTCAATAAGCGGTTGATTTGTTAAGCCAAAATAGCTCCCTCTGTTAACGGCGCCGTGGAGTCCAAATTCAAGTAACTCTGCTAACGTCGCGTTTTTTAGTTTTTGGGGCGTTGATTTGTGCCGGAAAATTCGCATATATTCAGTTCTATATCTGTCTCTTATACACATCTGACGCT
>CAJXRU010000124.1 GCA_913060565.1 uncultured Gammaproteobacteria bacterium
CGTCGGCAGCGTCAGATGTGTATAAGAGACAGTGCCAATTGAGTGATTTACGCGTTATCAGTGATGAAATGCGTTTATTCAAACAGCAACCAGAATTAGCAGTGATGAGAGAGGCCGCTAAAATTTCTAGCGCTGCCCACACTCGCGCTATGCAGCAATGTCGAGCGGGAATGTATGAATATCAATTAGAAGCAGAAATACTGCATCACTTTGCGATGAATGGCGCTCGGTTTGCTGCGTACAACACCATTGTTGGTGGCGGTGAAAATGCCTGTATTTTGCATTACACGGAAAATGAATCGTCATTAAACGACGGTGAGCTGGTATTAATTGATGCCGGTTGTGAGCTTCACGGTTATGCGGCCGATATTACTCGAACATTCCCTATCAATGGCCAATTTAGTGCACCGCAAAAAGCAATTTATGAACTTGTTTTAAAGGCACAAATTGCGGCGATCAAACTGCTTGTCCCGGGCAATACCATCAAGCAAGCCAATGACGCTGCTATTGAAATTATGATTAAAGGCTTAATGGAGCTTGAGATCTTAAATGGTGACGTCAGAAAGTTAATTGATGATGAAGCGCATCGCGCATTTTACATGCATGGCTTGAGCCATTGGATTGGTTTAGACGTGCATGATGTCGGCGATTATGGCGGCAAAAAACGTATTCGCGTACTAGAACCAGGCATGACACTTACCGTTGAACCAGGGCTCTATTTTAGCGCTAAACCTGACATTGACGCTAAGTGGCATAACATTGGTGTTCGCATCGAAGATGATATTTTGATAACAGCCAATGGTAATGAAGTATTGACTAAAGATGTTGTCAAAACGGTTGATGAAATTGAAGCACTCATGAGTAGCGCAAACTAACCTCAAAAGGATATCGCGTGAGCAAAGTATATGATTTGATTATTAATGGCGGCGGCATGGCGGGAGCTACCTTGGCTTGGGGTCTTAATTATATTCTAGGCAGTGATCGCGCACTTAATATTGCAATTATTGAAGCTTCAAGTGATGATCAAAATCATGCGGGTTTTGACGCTCGAGTCATTGCGTTATCTTATGGTTCACGACAAATTTTAGAGCAGTTAGATCTCTGGGATAGTTATCAAGCACTGGTAACACCGATTGAAAAAATATCGGTGACCGACCGTGGGCACTTTGGGCAAACATCTTTGCACCCAAGTGAATATCAATTACCTCACCTCGGATACGTTGTTGAGTTGGCTGATAGTGGGCGTTTACTGATGGATAAATTAAGTACTGCGTCAATTGCCCAAAATGTTACTTGGTATCGACCAAATAGCATCGAAAAGTTAACGCAACATCAAGAACATGTCGATGTGACTTTGGCTGACGGACAGCAATTATCCGCCAAATTAATAGTTGCAGCAGACGGTGCATTTTCTAAAGTGCGCTCCTTGCTTAATATTGATAAAACGGTGACGCAGTTTGGTCAATCCGCCATTATCGCCAATGTTGAAACGAGTAGCGCTCATCAAGGTGAAGCGTTCGAGCGCTTCACCGAATCTGGACCGCTAGCGTTTTTACCCATGTCACAAGGACGCAGCTCTGTAGTTTGGTCAATGAATACCGATGATGTCGCAGTAGTTATTGCGCTTGATGACAACGCATTTTTGGCAGCATTACAGCAAGCATTTGGTTTTAGGTTAGGTACCATGGTTAAGACAGGGCAACGATTTAGTTACCCACTTAATCAAAATGTTGCCAATGTTCATACGCATCATCGCACTGCATTAGTAGGAAATGCCGCTCAAGCGCTTCATCCTATTGCTGGACAAGGTTTTAATTTGGGCTTGAGAGATGTGGCTGCGCTGATTGATGTGATTGCAACTGCTGTTATGGCTGATGTTGATATCGGCTCTTATCAAAGCCTCAATCAATATCAAAAAGCGCGAGTTAATGATCAAGCGCAAACTATTAATGCCACCAGTAGTTTAGTCTCATTGTTTTCAAATAATCACTGGCCGTTAGTGGCAGGGCGCAATATGGCATTAGCCGTTGCAGATTGCGTTGCACCGTTGAAAAAACCAGTAGCAGAGCAAATGTTAGGTTGGCGTCATCAACTTTCTCGTTTGGCCAAACACCAAGTCCAAGTTTAATAAGGTTAATTTTATTTCATGAATATTCAATCGTTTGACGTGACAATTATTGGCGGCGGCATGGTCGGTTTAGCGCTGGCAAGTGCGTTAGCAAATAGCGAACTTAAAGTTGCCGTTATTGAAGGTAAAACGCCGCCAATGATAATTCCCGATGAACACGAAATCCGCGTTAGTGCTTTATCTGCCGCAAGTAAGAACTTACTAACTAATATCGGCGCATGGCCTTATATAGCTCAGAATCGCCATCAACCTTATAGCAACATGAGTGTGTGGGAAAAAGACAGCTTCGGAAAAATTGCCTTTGATGCATCAAGCATTAAATCAGCCAATGAAGCCTCGCTTGGTGCTATTGTTGAAAATAGTATTGTTCAACAAGCGCTGTGGCAAGCCGCTGACGCTGCGCCCAACGTCACATTATTTCATCCATTTCACTGTCAAAGTGTTGCCATGGGAGAACGTGAAACGTGGTTAACATTAGTGGGTGCGAGTGATGATAATAAACACGTCACTCAATCGTTAACTAGTAAATTGGTTGTTGGCGCTGATGGCGCAAACTCGTGGTTACGTAAACAAGCGGACATTCCAATGACGAGTTGGGATTATGGCCATCATGCCTTAGTCGCGACTATTGAAACTGATATGCCACATGATAATACAGCCCGTCAGATTTTCTCGCCAGACGGTATATTGGCGTTTTTACCCCTTAATGAACCTAATTTAAGCTCAATTGTTTGGTCACAGTCACCAGACAGCGCGCAGCAGTTGCGCGATTGTGATGACATAGCATTTAATCGCGCGCTTACGGCAGCCTTTGATAATCGTTTAGGATATTGCCAAGTTAAATCAGCGCGTGGTGTGTTCCCACTGACAATGCGATTTTCGCAATCATTTGCTAAAGAGCGTATTGCCCTGATTGGCGATGCGGCGCATACCATTCATCCTCTTGCTGGCTTGGGTGTAAACCTAGGATTTTTAGACGCTGCCGCGTTAGCGCAAGAGTTATTAAAAAACCACAAGCAAGGCAAAGATATTGGTGAACTTGCTAACTTACGCCACTTTGAACGCTGGCGTAAAAGTGACGCTATCCAAATGATTGCTGCAATGGAAGGCTTTAAACAGTTATTTGCTGGTGATAATCCGCTGAAGAAATTAGTGAGAGATATCGGGTTAGTGGCAGTAGATAAAATTACTCCAGCGAAAGAAGTATTCATCAAACACGCAATGGGACTAACGGGGGATTTACCGGAGTTGTCTAAATCAGTTCTTTCTAAGGCAGATAGTTAAACTAAATAGTTTGATGAAACGAGATCAATAAAATGGCCGCTTAGCGGCCATTTTAGTCTCTAGCGTTAGCCAACGCGTTTAAACACTTCGCCGTCGTACTTTAAGCTCTGTATTTTATTCGAATCAGCGATAATTCTCACTACTTGTGCGCGATTAGGGAGGAACCTCACCCGCATTCCGTCTAAAGATTTATGGGCGGTTGCAACCGAACGAAGCTGTCCAAACTCAAGATAAAACTGCTTGTCTTTGTTTAGCGTAATAACAATATTTCCGAAATGTGGATGATGGTAAGTACCGACATAAGAATGCTTTGGCAGTGACAATTGCCATTGTCTTGCTGCCAGTTCTTCTTCGTGTTGTTCAATCATTCTCGGTAACTTAGCAGCGTCCTTCTTTAACTTAATTGCTTTGCTATTTGCCTTGGCTAGTTCGGCTTCATCCTTAAGTAAGGTTGCATAAATGGTGTGTGCCACGACGTTTGTTAACTTTGAGGCTAACAAGTCGTCATTGTTCAAAATAACGATACCAATGCCTTTTTCTGGCATAAATGACAAATGGCTATGCATTCCCGCATATCCGCCGAAGTGATGATAAAGCGTTTCGCCCAAATAAGGGCCAATATGCCACCCCCATGCATACTGCTCTCGTTTGAAATTTTCATAACTAAACCCTGATGTCGCTATTGCTTGTTGTGACTTGGCAATTACTTTCGCTGGGAAGATTTGTTGGCCATCGAGCTTACCGTTGTTTAATTGTATTTTAATAAAGTTGGTAATATCGTTAGTCGAGCTAATCATGCCGCCAGCAGCGTGCATGGTAGTGTCATTTTTCTGAAGATAAACAGGATTGTCGGCGCCATTTAAGATGGAATAATAGTTTGGCAATTGCCAACCTTTATTCTTGACAGCACTAAATGTTGTTGAACTTCGTGTGGTTTTTAATGGGGCAAGTACCGTTTGTTCGAGGATCTGTTGCCAGCTCTTTTGATGAACATTATCAGACCATACACTTAAAATGTTATAGCCTACATTTGAATATTGAAAGGTATTAAGTGGTGATTTTTCATTGGGGTAGCTAACAGACACCAGTTTATTGCGGGTTGGTTTATCATGTAATCCCGTATGGGCAGTCGCTGTTGCTAATGGGTTGTTATCAATGCCCATTGTATGACCGAGTAGATGCTTAATAGTGACTTTGTTCGCATCAAAGGTAGAAAATGACATATTAGGGAATAACGTTGCCATGTTTGTTGATTCACTGATTTGCCCTTGATGTTCTTTTAAAAGCATCGACAATGCGAAATAAGGCTTTGTGATGGATGCTATATAATAGCTGGTATCAGAAGTGGCAGGCTGCTTGGTAGCGATGTCAGCATAACCGAAATTTCCCCGATAAATTACTTTGTTATCCTTTACTACAGCAATTGATGTTCCCGATGGGAGCTTAGCGGCAGCCTTGGTTTCGTTAATTATCTTCTCAATGGTTGAAAAGTCTGTTGCTAACGCTGGTAGCGATAAGCACATGGTGGTGCACATCAGAAATTTGATGATTTTCATTTTAAATCCCTTTTATCTTGATACTTGTCTTTGTATTGTTGGAAAACGGCGTTTCTCGTTGAAATGGGGTGCAGGTGAGCACTTCTTTCTAGCAGCGCTTGTGCCGCTTGAATGTTGCCACTTGGAATGGTTTGTTTGAGTTCGGTGAGAATAATTTCATAGAGCAGCGCGCTATAAATACTCATCGCCATTAAGGCACTGTTCGAGCGAAACGCTTGAATGACTCCTTGGCACTGGGCTGTGAGATTGGCAATTAGCATTGCATTGCCATCAGCAGCGAGCTTAAAAGAAACATCATTGGTTGATTGATAAATTTCGTGGCCGTTTTGGCGAACTACAACATTTACGTTTTCCAGCGTTATTTCTTCATAGGCCTTAATCCAAACTTCGACGCCTCGATCGGCTGCCGCTATTAATGCATCTTTAAATAGCGGTAGGGCATCTGGCTCTGCCTCAACCATTAATAAGTGTTGTGCGTTATTAATGAGTTTAATGCTGTGCTCAATAACCAAATCGACCTGTGCTATTTGATAGACCTGTTCATCGTCTTCTACTGGGTTATCGAGCTGACTGAGGTTATCTTCTAAATTGGATAGTGTGTCGTTAAATTGTTGCTGCTTACGATTTAGAAACTGTTTCCAATCACAGGCGAAATAGTTTTTCTTTTTATCTGTCGTAAATTCAACCGCGCCTTTTTCTGTCAGGCTATCAATGGCTTTATAAACATTTGCTGTCGGTTTATGTAAATGCTTAGCAATGGCGTAGCCCGTTTGCTTCCCTTTAGTAAGCAGTGCTAAATAGATTTCAGCTTCTAATGAAGTAAACCCCATTTGCTCAAGCTGTTGGCATATTTGACTGTGTGATGACATGGTTTTTAATTTGTTAGTAGTTTGTGCTGCTACTATATTTCTTTGTCTTGATTTATTGCAAGCTGTAAATGTAACAACCTGTGAATGGTTGGTTAAATGTTTCGCAGGGTAAGGAAATTTATTAATCAAAGATTTTAATGACGAAAACGCTATGAGCCTCTAAAACCCTTTGTTATCAGTTGTTTCTGTACAATGTGTTGAATTCCACAAATTGGAGAAAAGTTTCCATTTGTTTCCAAATGTGAAAAATGTGAAATTTATTTTGTAACCTGCCTCACAAAAAAGCTATAATCGCGCCACTAAATAATTTGTCATGGCTAAAAACAGGCTACGACACCTTTAAAGCTTGAGGATCTATTATGGCTCAACAAACAGTTTTATTTGATAAACACATCGAAGCTGGCGCTAAGATGGTTGATTTTCACGGTTGGGATATGCCAATCAACTATGGTTCTCAAATTGAAGAGCACCATGCTGTACGTCAAGATGCCGGTATGTTTGACGTATCACACATGACCGTTGTGGACATTAAAGGTTCGCAAGCGAAAGAGTTTCTACAAAAGTTACTAGCTAACGATGTTGCAAAACTTACTATTGAAGGTAAGGCAATGTACGGCGGCATGCTTAATGAAGAAGGCGGCGTGATTGATGACTTAATCACTTACTTCATTACTAACGATTATTACCGTTTGGTTGTTAACTCTGCGACTCGTGTTAAAGACATGGCGTGGATCAACAAACAATCTGCTGGCTATGATGTAGCAGTTACTGAATTGCCTGAACTATCTATGATTGCAGTTCAAGGTCCTAACGCTAAAGAAAAAGCGGCAAAAGTATTTAATAGCGAGCAGAACGCTTTATTAGAAGGCATCAAGCCATTTATGTCTGTTGATTCTGGCGACTACTTTATCGCAACAACAGGTTACACCGGCGAAAACGGTTACGAAATTATCGTACACGAAGATAAAGCCGCTGACTTATGGCAACAACTATTAGACGTTGATGTTCGTCCATGTGGTTTAGGCGCACGTGATACGTTGCGTTTAGAAGCTGGCATGAACTTATACGGTCTAGACATGGACGAAGAAGTATCTCCACTTGCTGCAAACATGGCGTGGACAATCGCTTGGGAACCTAGCGATCGTGACTTCATTGGTCGTAGCGCATTGGTAGAGCAAAAAGCGTCTGGCAAATTGCACAAGCAAGTTGGCCTATTACTAGAAGCGAAGGGTGTTTTACGTACTGGTCTTAAAGTTGTATTTACAGACAGCGAAGGTGTTGAGCAAGAAGGTGTGATTACTTCAGGTACATTCTCACCAACGCTTGGCCATTCAGTGGCAATTGCACGTGTTCCACGTTCAATCGGCGAAGTGGCACAGGTTGAAATGCGCAAAAAATTGGTAGATGTGAAAGTTGTTAAGTCTGGTTTCGTAAGAAACGGCAAGAAAACTTTTTAATCTAAATCAAAATAAATTTTCCTAACATCGGATATGTTTCCAAGAGTGAACATTTTCAATGACAATTGGGAAAGACTTAAATTACAATAGGGGCGATTTTCTAATCGTCGCTTAACTAAAAAAATTATTGAAAGGATAAACTCATGAGCAATATCCCAGCAGAATTAAAATATGCATCTTCACACGAATGGGTTCGTGATGAAGGTAATGGTGTTTACACAGTAGGTATTACTGAGCATGCTCAAGGCCTATTAGGTGACATGGTTTTTGTTGATTTACCAGATGAAGGCGACACGTTTGACGCTGGTGAAGATGCAGCGGTATGTGAATCAGTAAAAGCTGCTTCAGATATCTACGCACCAATCACTGGTGAAGTTGTTGCAATCAATGAAGAGTTAGAAGATAGCCCTGAGCTAGTTAACTCTGATGCATTCAACGACGGTTGGTTATTCAAAATCAAAGCGGATGACGCTTCTGAGCTTGAAAACCTACTAGATGCAGAAGGTTACGCAGCATCAATCGCAGAAGATTAATTGCTGATACCCTTCAAGGCCTCTTAGTTCAACACTAAGGGGCTTTGTTCTTTCTAGCCTTGATAATTCCCGATAATTTTAACTAAGAAATTATTGTGGATTGATTTAGTTTTAAATTTGAGAGAAGCCTCATGACTCGTTTACCAACGTTAACCGAATTAGAAAACAAACAAGAATTTATCGCTCGTCACATTGGCCCTGATGCCGCTCAGCAACAAGCAATGCTGGAAGTGATCGGTGCAGACTCACTAGAAGACATGACTAAAAAGATCGTGCCTGAGTCAATTTTATTAGACAACAACCTAACTATTGGTGAGTCTAAAACAGAAGTTGAAGCGCTAGCTTACCTACGTAGTCTTGCTGACCAAAACCAAGTACTAAAAAGCTACATTGGTATGGGTTACAGCAACACTCACGTACCAAGCGTAATCTTGCGTAACGTATTAGAGAATCCAGGCTGGTACACGGCATACACGCCATACCAACCAGAAATCGCTCAAGGTCGTTTAGAAGCTATTCTTAACTTCCAACAGCTAACTATCGATCTAACTGGTCTAGAGCTAGCTAGCTCATCATTACTTGATGAAGCAACTGCTGGTGCTGAAGCGATGGGTCTTGCAAAACGTGTTTCTAAAAACAAAAAATGCGACACCTTCTTCGTTAGTGATTCAATTCACCCACAAACATTAGATGTTGTTAAAACACGTGCTGAAAAATTCGGTTTCGACATTATTGTTGGTCCTGCACAAGATGCACTAAACCACGACATCTTCGGTGCGATGCTTAGCTACCCAGGTTCAACTGGTGCAGTTGACGATATCGAACAACTAATTGCTGACTTACAAGCTAAGAAAGCTGTTGTAACTGTAGCATCTGACTTAATGGCACTAACTGTACTTAAGTCACCTGGTGAAATGGGCGCAGACGTAGTATTTGGTAACAGCCAACGCTTTGGTGTACCAATGGGCTTTGGTGGTCCACACGCTGCATTCTTCGCAACACGTGACAAGCACAAGCGTTCTATGCCGGGTCGTATTATCGGTGTATCTAAAGATACGCGCGGTCGTCCAGCACTACGTATGGCAATGCAAACACGTGAGCAACATATCCGCCGCGAAAAAGCTAACTCAAACATCTGTACTGCACAGGTATTACTAGCAAACATGGCGTCGTTCTACGCGGTTTATCACGGTCCTAAAGGCCTGAAAAACATCGCAACACGCATCAACCGTTTAGCGACTATCCTAGCGACTGGTCTTCAAGAGAAGGGCGCAGAGCTAGCAAACAGCACTTGGTTCGACACTATCACGTTAAACGTGGGTGAAGATAAAGACGCTATCTTAGCAAACGGTGTTGAAGCTGGTGTTAACTTCCGTCGTGACCTAACAGGTCAAATCGGTATCGCACTTGACGAAACAACAACACGTGAAGACGTTGCACAGTTATTTGACGTAATCTTAGGCGCTGACCACGGTCTTGATGTTGCAGCAATTGATGCAGCAATTTCAGGTCAATCATACAGCGACAGCGTAGTTCGTACTTCACAATACTTAACACACCCAGTATTCAACAAGTACCACAGCGAAACTGAAATGATGCGTTACATCCGTCGTTTAGAAGGTAAAGACTTAGCGCTAAATCATTCAATGATCAGCCTTGGTTCTTGTACCATGAAACTAAACGCGGCAAGCGAGATGCTGCCAGTAAGCTGGAACGAATTCGCTAACATGCACCCATTCTGCCCACAAGACCAAGCAAAAGGTTACGTGGCAATGATTGATGAACTATCTGCATGGTTAGTAAACATCACTGGTTACGATGCAGTATGTATGCAACCTAACTCTGGTGCTCAAGGTGAATACGCTGGTCTACTAGCCATTCAAAAATACCACGAGAGCCGCGGCGACGCTCATCGTAACATCTGTTTGATCCCAGCATCTGCTCACGGTACTAACCCAGCATCTGCACAAATGGCCGGTCAAAAAGTTGTTGTTACAGCTTGTGATGACGAAGGTAACGTTGACATGGATGACTTACGCGCGAAAGCCGAAGAGTTATCTGAAAACCTATCTTGTATCATGATCACTTACCCGTCTACTCACGGAGTATACGAAGAAACTATTGGTGAAATTTGTGAAATTATTCACGCCAACGGTGGTCAAGTTTACCTAGATGGCGCAAACATGAATGCACAAGTTGGCTTAACGTCACCGGGCAGCATTGGCGCAGACGTATCGCATCTTAACTTGCACAAAACATTCGCTATCCCACACGGTGGTGGTGGCCCAGGTATGGGACCAATCGGTATCAAAGCTCACTTAGCACCATTTGTTGCTAACCACAGCGTTGTTGATCTTGAAGGCCCTAAATCTGGTAACGGTGCAGTATCTGGCGCACAATACGGCAGTGCAAGCATCCTACCAATTACTTACATGTACATTGCGATGTTAGGTAACGAAGGTTTACGTCAATCAACTCAGCTAGCTATCTTAAATGCTAACTACTTGAAGAACCGTTTAAGCGAACATTACCCAATCTTGTTCTCAGGCCGTGGTGGTTTTGTTGCTCACGAATGTATCGTTGATTTACGTCCGCTTAAAGAAAGCTCTGGTGTAACAGAAATGGACATCGCTAAGCGCCTAAACGATTACGGTTTCCATGCGCCAACCATGTCGTTCCCAGTTGCGGGTACGTTAATGATTGAGCCAACTGAATCTGAGTCTAAAGTAGAAATCGACCGCCTAGCTGACGCACTAATCGCTATCCGCGCTGAAGTTGCTAAAGTTGAATCAGGTGAGTGGACTGATACTGACAATCCATTGCACAATGCACCGCATACATTGGATGACATCATGGATCCAGAATGGAGCCGTGCATATAGCCGCGAGCTTGCTGTATTCCCAACAGAAGAAGTACGTGCTAACAAGTTCTGGCCTACAGTAAACCGTATCGATGACGTATACGGCGACCGTAACCTACATTGTTCTTGTGTGCCGATTGATGAGTACATTGAAGAGTAATTCAAATAAAATCAGTAATGTGAATTACTGATTACAATTTGAAATTAATGAAAGCGAGTATTGCGTAATTAAAAGCAGTGCTCGCTTTTTTGTAGGTCAGGTTAAATCAAAGATTTTAATTCAATGACTCTGATCACCATTAATAGATATTTCTTATTATTTCGGCCGTACTTTACTAAATACACTGCCTAAATCAGCGTATTGGTTTGCCCCTAATCGAGCTAACGGATTAAGAGTATTGGCGTCGATAATTTGCCGACCGTTTTTCTCACTAATGGCATTATCGTCTACCCATAATGCTTTAGCTTCAACAAAAATGAGTTGTTGGGGCGTATTACCAATTTCACTAACGCTATGAACTTCACACAAATAAGCGATTGGCGCACCTGCTATACGTGGCAACGGCCACTGATCTTGCTCGATAAGTGATAAGCCATTTTCAGTGACTTCACTATGACCGTAATCAAGAGTAGCTGCCGTAGCACTCACCAGATCGGCTTGACTAGTATGAGCGATATGCACCACGCAAGACTTGCCAACTTCTAGGTTGGTTACGGTGTCTTTCGCCTCACCATTTGGCTTCTTGCCAATGGATAACATCATTAATGGCGGATCGCTACACACGGCATTAAAGTAAGAAAACGGCGCTAGGTTGAGTGTACTGTTTTGGTTTTCTGTGAGCACCCAAGCAATAGGGCGGGGAATAATGGTCTGTGTCATTAAGTGATAAATAGCGGTACTAGAAAAATCAGATAGGTCGAGATTCATACATAACTTTATAGGGCGGTAGAGTAAAAGTTATCTTATAAAAAATGCTAATGATAAACAAACAATAAACCTCTATCTCTATACCCCTCGTCATTGAAGATGTTGGTCTAAAAGTCAGTTATGGCGTTGTGCTACTCACAATAATATCTATTCCGGTGCGTAACTCATGGTATATTCTCTGATTTGGACATTTCCTGATTTAGAGAGTCCCTAATTGGATAGTCGATGATCACCTCCCCATCTCCCTCTGTGCTGAGCTTACCCCAAGTAAACCCTGGTGTTGTAACGGTGCTCGACTATTTGATTATAAAATTCCCTCGTATTGCCCCTGAAGTTTGGCGTCAACGCATGAGTGATGGCAAAGTGCATCGTCATGATCATAGCCTTGTTAGTGCGCAAACCCCTTTTAAAGAACAAGAGCGCATTTACTATTATCGCGAGGTGGAGACCTGTCTCTTATACACATCTCCGAGCCCACGAGACTAGGCATGATCTCGTA
>CAJXRU010000125.1 GCA_913060565.1 uncultured Gammaproteobacteria bacterium
CGAGATCATGCCTAGTCTCGTGGGCTCGGAGATGTGTATAAGAGACAGATTTAGCAATATTCTTCGTCAATCTCTATTTTGACCCCGTGTCGGGACTGAGATTAGTGGCGGTGATTCTTGCGCTAATGATATTTCTAGTGTGTTATTTTCGGGCTCATTGGGTGCGTGGTAAACAGCTAGTCGTTTGTATTGCAGGGATTTTTGGCATTGGTGTTGCGATGGCACAAATTAACTTTGGTGCCAGTGTTTTTTTTGTTTACGCCGCTGTGTTCTGTGCCCAATTTAAAACGCACCGTTCAGCGCTTGGCGCACTAATGTTTGTGATTTGCAGCATTGGGCTGTTTTCGGCAGTGACTCAACAATCTAGTTATTTTTGGATCCCAGCGATACTGTTTTCATTCATCATCGGGTTGATGACGGTGCATCAGGCAGAAGTTGATCGCAAAAACAAAGCCCTCAAACTTTCAGAGCAACAAATTGAAGCCTTGGCTAAAAGCGCTGAACGCGAGCGTATTGGCCGCGACTTGCATGATATTTTGGGCCATAGTTTGTCGGTGATAACCCTTAAATCTGAACTTGCCAGTAAGATGATTGATAAGGGTATTGCGCTGGATAAAATTCGCGAAGAAATTAAAGCCGTTGAAGAGTTATCGCGAGAGACACTGGCACAGGTTCGCGGCGCTGTTGTTGGTTATAACCAAGCAACAATTGATACGGAGCTGTTGCATGCTCAAGTAGCGACTAAAGCCGCTAACATCGAGCTTATTAGCGATATTGAAAGTGAGAAGTTAGCATCAAATATCGAAGCTCAGTTGGCGCTAATTGTTCGTGAAGCAGTCACTAATATCGTGCGTCACGCCGACACGAAAAAAGCGTGGGTAACACTTCAATTTCAGGATACTGGTATTGAATTATCGATAAAGGACCAAGGTTCAATGACGGACTACAATGAAAACTCGGGACTCAGTGGTATGCGTCAACGAATCACGAAACTCGGCGGTGAAATGCACATTGAAACCACGCCTACTTGTTTACGTTTTAATGTGCCAATGTCAATTTGAAGATCCCAGTAGGGTAGAAATTAATGATAAAAATACTTATTGCTGAAGATCAATCGATGGTGCTTGGCGCATTGTCAGCTTTATTGGATTTAGAAGACGATTTGTCAGTTATCGCTACGGCTGAAAATGGTGAGCAGGCGTTATTATTGGCTCAACAACACGATGTTGATATTGTGCTTACAGACATTGAGATGCCTCAAATGACTGGCATTGAATTAGCACATGCGCTTCAACGAATCAAGCATCGCGCCAATGTGATGATTTTGACGACCTTCACCCGAAGTGGATATTTGCGCCGGGCAATGGATGCGGGAGTGAAAGGGTATCTATTAAAAGATGCGCCGTCAGACTCTCTCGCCCAAGCAGTACGTCAAATACATCAAGGAAAAATTATTGTTGCACCCGAACTCATTACTCAAGCGTGGGGAGAAGTTGATCCGCTAACGGATAAAGAGCGTAAGGTCTTGCGCTTAGCCTATGAAGGAAAATCCACCGAACAAATTAGTAAGGCAATCTATTTATCGGCGGGCACTGTTAGAAATTATCTATCTGAAGCGTCCTCAAAACTTGGCGCAGCGAACCGCATAGAAGCGGCTCGCATTGCCAAACAAAATGGCTGGTTATAACGACAAGCCATTTTTCTGCGTTATTCGTCGCTCATTGATAATAATCAACATCGCTCCTCATACCTTGCAAAAAAGGCTTATCGGTAGCATGTCTTTTTATCTGTTCTTAATAACCGCGCAGGTGATTTTGTCCCATACTTCAGAGTTATAACTAGACGCCATATCGTGGTGAATTAGCGTAAACAATTGCCGTGTTTCATCATCAAATCGAAAGGCGGCTAAGTAATTAGCATCACCTACAATAAATTGATTTTTATAGGGAAATAGCCACTTATCGTTGTTACTACTGTCTAAGATCGCTTTGGCACTTTCATAATCAGCAAACCATTCATTGGTTAAGCCATGGCCTGCTTTGGGATAAAACAACGTGCCCATTTGTCGCGGCGTCGATTTATCTAGCTGACCACTGAGCATCGCAGATGCCTCTTGCCATTGTCTAAATCCTAACTTCATCGCAATAAGAGTTAACGTGTGTTTAAGCTGTAAATCGTCTTGACGAGTAATGCCCATCTTCGCCAGTTGTGGACGGGGTTCAAAAGCATCATCGTCAGATTTTAACGTTTTTAGTAACTTTTTAGCTTGGATTTTGGCTTCGTTAATAGCTAGTTCCATGATGAATTCTCCACGATGTGGCGGCTATTCAACAATGAGTGCTTATTTAAAGTCAGTGTCTGTAATAAAAATTGGGGAAAGGTGATAAACATCATTCAATATCCTCTAAGTATTGGTTGGCATTCCGCAAAGCCTACTTAGTTCGTACTGAACTGATTAATAGTAAATTGTTTGAAACAATTGATTAGAGTGAATTCATCTTTGGCGGAGCAGGCGTCTCTAAAACCTGCTCGCTATTCTATGGTTGAATTTCAAGCAGGTCAAGTACCCGTCTACAAAAGAGATCATGGTTTACGCTTGGTGACTTTCTGTTCGCTCCAATTGAGCTTGCTACGCAAAACTTCATAATAGCTGTAGTCTTTAGGGTGGATAAGGCGTAATTCATATTGGCATTTACTGATCCTAATTTCATCGCCGGGTAAAATTTCAATACTCACTTGACCATCACAACTTACTTGTACACTGCCTGACAAATAATTTGGAATTCGCAGGCTAATATCACTGTTACCATCAATAACAATAGGACGAGAACTTAACGTATGAGGGAACATCGGCACTAATGAAATAGCGTCCATGTTTGGTGTTAAAATAGGGCCTCCGCCTGATAACGAATAAGCGGTAGAGCCAGTTGGTGTTGCTGTAATTAAACCATCGGAGCGCTGGTGGTATACAAATAAATCGTCAATATAAAGCTCAAATTCGATCATATTGGCAACTTTAGCTGCATGGAGTACTACTTCATTCATCGCGCTATTAATACTTTTAACTTCGCCATGACGCACGACTCTCATATCGAGTAAGAATCGCTTTTCGGTGATGAAGCTACCCGCTAAAATCGCGCTCAATGGTTCGTCAATATGGTCTGGGTCAATATCGGTTAAAAAACCTAAATTACCACGGTTAACACCAACAACGGCAATGTCAAATCGAGCTAGAACACGCGCTGCACCTAGCATATTACCGTCACCACCAACCACAATAGCTAAATCGCATAGCTCGCCGATATCGGTAATAGATGCTAGTTGCTCATCGGCTAATGATAAGTCTTTGGCGGAATTTTCTTCAACGAGCACTCGGTAATCTTGTTGAGTGAGAAACTCAATAAGATGTGAAATTGTTTCATTGGTTTCGCGATGATGACTTTTGCCAATCAGGCCAATGGTGGTAAATAGCGCTTTCATATTAAATTCAAAACTTTGATCGATGCCTCAGTATACCTAGTGCGCTGACTATTGCTACATATTGCAGATTCTATGTTATAAAAAATCTCACTATTTTTATCATATTAAGGCTTGAATCATTTGCTTTCATCCCCATAATAATGAGCAATGAACTAGAACTATTGTTTGGAAGAGATATGAGCGAACAAGATTTAAACGCACAAAACGTTGAAAATGAAGAAAATGTTGAGCAAGTAGAAGGCGAAGTTGAAACAAATGTTTCTGATGATGCTGCACGTATTGCTGAGCTTGAAAAGGAATTACAAACAACTAAAGAGTTAGTTGCGTCTCAACAAGACGGTGTTTTACGTGGTAAAGCCGAAGTTGAAAACATGCGTCGTCGTGTTTCACAAGATGTTGAAAAAGCGCATAAATTCGCACTAAACAAATTTGCTAATGAGTTATTACCAGTGGTTGATAATTTAGAGCGAGCATTAGGCGCTGCTGATAAAGAAAGCGAGCATACTAAAGCCATGGTTGAAGGTGTTGAAATGACGCTGAGCAGCATGATGTCAGCATTAGATAAGTCAGGCGTTAAAGCAATCGATCCGAAAGGCGAAACATTTAACCCTGAATTACATCAAGCCATGACAATGATTGAAGTACCAGGCGCAGAGCCAAACTCAATTATTGATGTTATGCAAAAAGGTTTCGAATTAAACGGTCGTCTATTACGTCCTGCAATGGTTGTTGTGGCTAAAGGTAACGGCGTTGATACCAACGCTTAGTACAATCGTTAGATAGAAATTCAAGCCTAAACGTAATTGAGGTTTGAATCTTTTAAAAGCCGTTTCATTGTTAATGAAACGGCTTTTTAGTTATGTTATTTGATGACTCAATAAGTTCTATATCAAAATTAATAGAAGAAGAATATCGTCTTGAGTCAATACAAAGGCTAGCTTTCTCGGCTAATTATTTCGATGAAATTAGACCAAATTTATATGGGGATTCTGACTTATCATTTTACTTCATCGCGACACATAGCATTCAAACATTAATCTGGAATGTTAAGTAAGAAGGCTTTTGAAGCCATGGCTGTTACCCGTAATATTTCATCAATGCTCGGTGCTGGTTGAATTTGCTGCATCCCTAAGAAGTTTGCGTAAGCGATTAATGCAACGTCATTCGCTTGTAATGGGCTTAGGCCTAACTCTACATAGCATTGTGCTAAATATTCACGACGCTGTTGGTCTATCTTTTCTAAATGAGGTTCAATCACGGCTTCTTTTAACGACCATGCCCTAATGTGTTTTTCGGCATCAATATTATTCCCTGCAATGACTTGATCGAGTTTTTGTAATCGCTCTATGGCCGAAGAGTGAGTATTCGCTTGCTCGATAAAGGCTAAGGTAGTTGTGTGATACCAGTGGGACATTAGGCTTTCAATAAACACAGATCGATTTTTAAAATGGTGATAAAAAGATCCTTTAGTTACACCTTTAAGTTCACAAAGCGGCACTATCTTAAGCTGTTCTGGGCCATGATTGACGAGGACTTCTAAGGCAAAGTTAAGCCACTGGTCGCGACTGCTTTTCATTATTTTTTTCATATTCTTTTTGCCTTAATCGCATTATGAATCATAATGCGCGCAATAATATAATGGAAAGGGAGAATGGCATTGACATAAATTCGGCCTATGATGGTTTTTTGATTTACTAAACTAGAAATTACAACGGTATTATTGTGATTTCTAACACTCAAATAGAAAGTCATGTGCTTGTCGTCGGCGTAGCTGATAATTTCGTCTTCACTCTTCTCAATGACGGTTAAGAAGCCTGCGGTATCACCAATCTTTAATTCATCACATCCTGGTTTCACGCTGTTCATACCGACGTTAAATCCAAATATTCTTACGATTTTATTTCTCAATGACATAAGGTGATTTACCCATGTCGGAAGATAGCCAAAAATAGCATATTGAAGCTGACTTGGGGTGAGGTGTGATTGTGATATTTTAGTTTGCAGTGCATCTCGAAAAAAAGGCATTGTTGATTTTTCTGCAAGATTGTCATCATTTGGATGTTTCAATGATGTAATTGAAGAGAATATTCTGAGCATAAAGTACCCTTAAATTATTAATGTACATACCATTTGGTATGGTATGTATTTTGGCTTTAAAACGTGCTAAATACAAGAACAACAATTGGAAAAAGAGCGACGCTGAGAGATTAAAATCGATTTTAGTACTTGTCGTTGAGCTTGCTCAATATGAGATTTCTGATGTCTTTTTAGATTTATGAAAATGATAATTTTTGGTTATTTTGATGTTGGAGCTAACGAATCTTTTTAATGTTAAATTTTTGTAAGTTTCCCAATAATTCAATTCTTAGTTAAGAGTAGCGTCGTACTTTAGTCGTTGACAATGATGCGCCTTGTTATCTTATTGAATATTAGATTTATATTCTTTATTTTGTTTCTTGTTGTACATATTTAATTACAGTGAATGATAATTATTTTTAATTTGTTCTGGCTATTTGTTGCGTCTTTGTTAAATTGCGGGTTCTTGAAAACTTTGTTAACGGAACAGCGGTAGGTTTTTAAGGCGTAATAATAACAAATAGATACATTTCACTATTGATGACAGAGAATTTCTCTGAAAATTGACAAAAAGGAACTTAATAGTATGTCAAATAAGTTATTGAAAACCTCGTTAGCATTGATTCCATTAACGGTATCGCTATCTCTTTCGGCTAAAGTAGCTGATCCTCTCTATCCACAACAATGGCACTTAAAAAATAAAGGGCAAGCAGCATTTTCTGAGTCTGGCGGCATAAAAGGTCGCGATTTAAAAGTGCATGCGCCACATAAAAAAGGTGTGCGTGGACAGGGCATTCAGGTAACAGTTATCGACACTGGTGTTCAAATTGATCACGTCGATTTAGCTGGTAATGTTGTTGCTGGTTCAAAGAACTTAGTGGATGGAAGTGATTTTCCAACCGATACAAACGGTCATGGTACCGCTGTGGCCGGTATTATCGCCGCAGTAGGATATAACGATGAGGGTGTGCGGGGGATAGCGCCGTCTGCAAGTATCAATGGATTTAATTTTCTAGAAGAGCAGAGTTTGACGTCGTTTCTAACGTCGCACGGTCTAAGTGAAGGAACAAAAGGAACGCACGTATTTAATCAAAGTTATGGTGGCAGTGATATTTTTCCTAGAGCTTATGATCCTGAAAATGATTTAGAGCTAGGGATCACAGAAGACGCCATGATGAAAGTCACTCAAACCAATGGCAATGGCCGTGGCGCTGCATTTGTTAAATCAGCAGGTAATGGTTTTAGTTTCTTCGGTTTAGGCCAATACTTTATTTTACCAGGTAATTACTTTAGTGCTGCTGAAGCAGGAGAAGTCCGAAATCACGGATTGCCAATGGAAAACAGTAACGGTGAAATCAGTGACGCAAATTTCTGGAATACTGTAGTTAGTGCGACCAATGCGGATGGTGTTCATTCTAGTTATTCTTCTGTTGGTGCCAATGTCTTCATGACGGCTACTGGTGGTGAATACGGTAGTGATAGTCCTGCCATGGTAACTATAGATTTGATGGGCTGTGACGCTGGATTTAATAAGGCTGATGGGCTTGGTGAAAACGGTTTACATGGTGGTACAGAAATCGATCCTGAGTGTAATTATACCAGTGTCATGAATGGCACATCTTCTGCTGCGCCGAGCATGTCTGGCGCAATTGCAATGGTTATGTCAGCCAATAAAAAAATTACAGCTCGTGACGCTAAACACATCCTTGCGATGACGGCTAAGAAAGTGGACAAAAAACATCCTGGCGTTGTGCTCCCTTTCACTGACAGCGCGGGTGATTCAGCAGAATACCAAGCTATTGACGGCTGGAAAAGGAATGCGGCTGGTTATCCTTACCACATGTTTTATGGCTTAGGCCAACCTAATGTCAAGAAAGCCGTTGCACTGGCTCAAGAGAAAGGGTGGAAGAAATACAGAAAACTTCCTAAGTTACAAACTACTTCATGGTTTAATAAAAATACTCATTTGTCGATACCTGATGCTAATACCATGGGCGCAACTTCCTATAACAGCGTGAAAGCAAAACGTAATTTTGCGATTGAAGGTGTACAAGTGAAGCTTGATATTGATCATTCTCGCCTGAGTGATTTATCGATTGAACTAATTTCGCCTTCTGGCACTCGAAGCGTATTAATGACGCCTCGTTCTGGAGCGTTCTTAGGGCAGAGTGTATCAAGTGATCCTATTACAGGGTTACGCGATCAACTATTCTTATCTCACAATTTCTACGGTGAACAAGCGCGGGGTAATTGGCGATTACGTGTGGTTGATGTTGGTGGTGAAGGCGATGGTAACTGGGTGTTATATGATCGCGCCGACGGCAGTGCATCACTTATTGAACCCGAAAACAACACGGAAGAGGGTGTCGTTACAAACTGGTCTATTCGCTTCTTCGGTCACAAAGGAAAATAATCATGAATAAATTAACATTATGCGCACTCTCAGTAATTATTTCGACTTCTACGTTTGCGACTGAATTACCTTTATTGAAGCAAAAAGATAATGTTCAAACCACGAGTGTTGGGTTCGTGGAGTTAGATGGTGTTCGTTACGAGAAAGTAGTCGTTGGCAATGCTGTCAAAGCGAAGCAGAGTTCGATTAACAGTTTTGCTCGCACGTTAGTGTCTCAGCCTGGTTTGTATCAAGGTGACATGTTAAAACGTGGAAAGCTATCTCGCATAGAACGTATTAGTGGTAACTTATATATCTCTAGCAACGATGCATCTGCGATTAATGAGTTGGCAAAAATGCACAATTTGGATGTTAGTTACAACCAAGGAAATAAGGCTATTTTGAAAGCGCCACAAGGCAAAGAACTCGTTTCTTTACTTAAGGCATTAAAAGCCGATAAACGCATTAAAATGGCAAACTTAGAACGCATTAGCAATAAAATGCAACCTGAGTAATAACTGCTAAATCAGTAGGCGCATCACTTGATGCGCCTACTTACTTTATTATGCCTACGTTACATCAACGCTTAAGGGGTTTAATACAACACTTAATTGTAAAATTTTTACCTATAGCGATAAATTATCTAAGATATCATCTTCAACATTATTAGCTAAAGTTACTTTTAGCTTAGGCGTACGCTGCATTTCGCGTTTAATCGCAAAGTTAGCTTCTTCGTTACGTGCCCAGCTGCGACGGGCGATGCCGTTGTTAACATCAAACAGTAGCATCGACTTTAAGCGGCGCTCGGCGTCACTAGAACCATCTAATAACATACCAAAACCGCCGTTAGTTACTTCACCCCAGCCAACGCCGCCGCCGTTGTGGATTGATACCCATGTTGCGCCGCGGAAGCTATCGCCGATTACGTTGTGAATTGCCATGTCAGCAGTGAAACGGCTACCATCATAAATGTTTGATGTTTCACGGAATGGTGAATCTGTACCACTGACATCGTGGTGATCTCGACCTAATACTACAGGGCCAATTTCGCCGTTATTGATAGCGTCATTGAAGGCTGTAGCTATTTCCATACGGCCTTGGGCATCAGCGTAAAGAATACGCGCTTGTGAGCCAACGACCAGTTTGTTTTGTTTGGCATCCTTGATCCAAGTGATGTTATCTTGCATTTGTTGCTGAATTTCTTCAGGCGACTCTGCCATTATTTTTTCTAGAACGCTTGCGGCAATAGCATCGGTTTTGTCTAAGTCTTCTGAATTGCCGGAAGTACATACCCAGCGAAATGGACCGAAACCGTAGTCAAAACACATTGGGCCTAGGATATCTTGCACATAAGACGGGTATTTGAAATCAATACCGTTGTCAGCCATAACATCGCCGCCAGCACGTGATGCTTCAAGCAAAAACGCATTGCCGTAATCGAAGAAGTAAGTACCACGTGCAGTGTGTTTATTCACGGCATCAGCATGACGTTTCAATGTCGCTTGTACTTTCTCTTTAAAGACTTCTGGCTCTTCGCGAATTAAGCGATTTGACTCTTCATAACTAATATCAACAGGGTAGTAGCCGCCTGACCATGGATTGTGAAGTGATGTTTGGTCTGAGCCAAGATGAACAAAAATATCTTGCTCGAAAAAAGCTTCCCACACGTTGACCACGTTACCGATATAGGCAATGGACACAACTTCATCATTAGCTTGTGCTTGTTTTACACGGGCAACTAAATCGTCCATGTTGTCGATAAGCTCGTCAACCCAGCCTTGCTGGTGGCGTTTGGTGGCCGCGTTTGCGTTAACTTCAGCACAAACAGTAATACAGTTCGCAATGTTACCGGCTTTGGGTTGTGCGCCACTCATGCCGCCAAGACCAGCAGTCAGGAAGATTTTCCCTTGTGGCTTTTCGCCTTTATTTAATACTTTACGGAACGCATTCATGACGGTGATAGTCGTGCCGTGTACAATGCCTTGTGGCCCAATGTACATGAATGAACCAGCCGTCATTTGACCGTATTGTGTTACGCCTAAAGCGTTGAATTTTTCCCAATCATCTGGCTGTGAATAGTTCGGGATCATCATACCGTTAGTGACGACAACACGCGGTGCATCAACTGATGATGGGAATAGTCCCATTGGGTGACCAGAGTATAAATGAAGCGTTTGGTCATTTTCCATCTCGCTTAAATACTTCATGGCTAAAATGTATTGGGCCCAGTTTTGGAACACTGCGCCATTACCACCGTAAGTAATTAGCTCTTCTGGATGTTGTGCAACCGCTGGATCTAGATTGTTATCAACCATTAACATGATGGCAGCAGCTTGCTGACATTTCGCTGGGTAGTCGCTAATAGGGCGTGCTTTCATAAAGTAGCTTGGCTTAAAGCGGTACATATAGATACGGCCAAAGTCTTTGAGTTCTTGAGCAAACTCAACGGCCAGCTCTTGGTGCCACTCTTTTGGGAAATAGCGAAGTGCATTGCGTACAGCAAGCTGTTTTTCTTCGCTGCTTAGAATGTCTTTACGCTTTGGCGCGCGGTTAGCATCTAACGGATAAGGCTTAGCTGCTGGTAATTCACTTGGAATACCTTGTTTGATTTCTTGTTCAAATGTCATTATTACTATCCTTATTTAACCGTAAACGCTTGCGTTCTAACCATTGTGATAATCGCATCAATATCTGGTTTTAGTAGTCTATCTTCTTCAAGTTTCGCTACTTTTTCACGGATAACAGCGAAGTTTTTCTCGATAATATTTGAACACTTATTTGGACGTCTAAAGTCGATAGCTTGTGCAGCATACATCAATTCAATCGCGAGGATTTTTTCTAAGTTACCGAGAATTTGGTTAAATTGGCGGCTTGAAATACTGCCCATTGATACGTGATCTTCTTGACCCATCGATGTTGGTACACTGTCAGCAGACGGCGGAAAACACAGAGATTTATTCTCAGTAACCAATGCTGCTGTCGCATATTGTGGGATCATCATGCCTGAATTCAAACCACCTGATGACGTTAATAAACGCGGTAAACCGTGCAAGCCTTCAAGTAATAAGTAACAACGACGATCTGAGATATTTCCAAGCTCAGAGGCGGCAATTGATGCGTAATCAAGCACCATTGCAAGTGGTTGACCGTGGAAGCTACCACCAGAAATTGCTTCTTCACTGCTGATCACGATTGGATTATCTGTCACAGAGTTCATTTCAATCTCAGCCAAATCTTTTAAATGATTGTAAGCATTACGTGATGCGCCATGAACTTGTGGAATACAACGCAGTGAGTAGGGATCTTGAACGCGATCACAGTCAGTGTGTGAATTCATGTTTTCAGAGCCTGCAAAAAAGCTTCGCATACGTGCTGCTACTTCAACGTTACCAGGGAATGGACGAGTGGCGTGAAGCTCCTCTCTAAATGGTGATTGACTCCCTTGCATGCCTTCAATGCTCATGGCGCCAGTTATGTCAGCAAGATCGAGTAAGTAACGCATCTTCGTTAGGCCAGTGATAGCGTGCGATAAGATAAATTGCGTGCCGTTAATTAACGCTAAACCTTCTTTAGCGTGTAAGTCCATTGGCGCTAAATTATGTTCTTTTAGTAATTGAGCCGCGGGAACAATGCTATTACCTTGCCAGAATTCGCCTTCACCTAATAGTGGTAAAAATAAGTGAGAAAGCTGTCTCTTATACACATCTCCGAGCCCACGAGACTAGGCATGATCTCGTA
>CAJXRU010000126.1 GCA_913060565.1 uncultured Gammaproteobacteria bacterium
TTTGCTTTCTGACGTTTAGTTAATTACGCGTGATGATAGGTCCCATCACTGTGTCGTGGTCGCTCCTGTGCATCTCGATAATTAGTAGGTGGAGTGGATCCATACCATTATCCTTGTAGGTGCATGCGTTCATGGCATTAGTACATCCTAGCAAGTAAGGGCTTATGCTGTATCGAATAGATTTTCTTGTGTGCCTCAATCATTGTCGATGTGTTCCTGCATTCAGTGGTATTTTATACCTAGTCAGATACATTAATTTTCGAGTCTTTATTCGTTAATTTATTCCTGAATTTGGCTAATTCGTCTTGCAAGTTCTTGATCATATCTTGAGTTGCCAGTGTAAATCCTTTGAGGCTGTCTTCTCGTAAAGCTTCGCTTAAATTAATCGGTGTTGAGCGGCCTTTTACGTTGCTTGAACCGGGGGCTCGGAAAAGGAGTTTGCGGCTCTTGATGTCGTAGATGGTAGTGTCTAATAGAGTGCTGGTATCGTTTTTCTCGCCGGAGAATAGGTAAGCACCGACGATCGTTAGGTAGGTCATTGATAATGCGCCTTCGTCGGTAAACTGGACTTGATCATAAGAGACTAAGGCGATGACATCGATGTCGTACATTTTTCTGATCTGTTTAAGATTGTCAAAGCCCCCTTTAGTGCGCAGATAGGCTGCGGGAATGACTTCTAACTTATCGACAAATTCGTAATCTCTAAATTTATCAGCTATTTGCTCTAGTAGTTGTATTTTCTCTGGTTTAGTAATTGGTGAACGAGTAGCAGAGACATTGGTTGGGGCGAATGCGATTCCTATTTTGAGCGGGAGTTTCAGTTTAGTCTGTCTGAGTGGTTGGTTAGTTTCTTTTTCGTCGTTATATAGGTAGTCAACTACGCTGCTGTTAATGTGTTTAGTAGTCGAAATACAGCCGCTAGCTGTTGTCAGTAACATGGAAATTATAAGGGCTTTTAGAAGGTTCATCGATTTGTTCTCAGTGATTAAAGTGGCTGAATGGTGGCTGACTCAAATCACATCGGCAAGTCGGTTGTAAAAAGGCGTAGATGCCGATACTTGACGTATTATTTTTTTAGTTTTCATGTATTCAATAGCAGTGATAATGATTAGAAAGTGTATTTCTTGATAGAAAAAAGCCAGCGAAGTGCTGGCTTATTCATTGGAGTGATTAATTGAGCTGATTTACTTAAGACTAGCTTTTAATATCTTTGGGTAATACTAAATTAAGTAGAATAGCGACTAAAGCACAAAGGCTGATGCCTTGGATGTTGTAGCCACCAAAGTTTAGTGCCATACCACCGATGCCAAATACTAAAACAATGGCGAAAATGATGAAATTGCGCGGTTGTTCGAAGTCAACTTTGGCCTTAATTAAGCTGCCAAGGCCAACGCTGGCAATTAAGCCAAATAACAGCATCATAATACCGCCCATAACGACAGGTGGAATAGTCTGCAGTAAAGCACCTAACTTGCCGACAAACGCCATTAGGATTGCGCTAATTGCAGCCCAGGTCATGATACGAGGATTGAATGCTTTAGTCAGCATAACGGCACCAGTAACTTCTGAGTAGGTGGTGTTTGGTGGACCACCTAACATTGAAGCTGTGGTCGTTGCTACGCCATCACCTAGTAGTGTGCGGTGAAGTCCTGGTTTTTTTAGATAGTCCTTACCGGTCGCGCTACTGATAGCCAATACGTCACCAATGTGTTCAATAGCTGGTGCAATCGCAATTGGTAACATATAGATAATCGCTTGCCAGTGAAACTCTGGAGCGGTGAAGTTTGGCATAGCAAACCAGGGCGCTGCAGCGACTGGTGAAAAGTCGATAATTCCGTAATAAAGAGATATGCCATAGCCAACAACAATGCCGCCAAGTATAGGGACTAATCGCATGAAGCCTTTACTAAACGCAGAAATAACTAGCGTTGCAATCAAGGCTGGCAGTGAGATAGTAAGTGCTACTTGCGGATCGACGAGTTGTGCGCTGGCATCGCCTGTTTTACCCAGTGCCATATTCACAGCAACTGGTGCTAGTGAGAGACCTATCACCATAATAATTGGGCCAGTCACTATGGGTGGTAGATATTTATGAATAAAATCTGTCCCACGCAGTTTGATGACGCCGCTAAACAGCGCATAAACGACACCCACAACCATTAATGCACCCATAGTTGCTGGAATGCCCCAAGTTTGTGTGCCGTACATAATAGGGGCAATGAACGCAAAAGATGAAGCTAAAAATACCGGCACTTGTCCTTTAGTGACGAGTTGAAACAGTAAGGTTCCGATACCGGCTGTGCATAGTGCAACATTGGGATCGAGTCCTGTTAGGAGTGGCATTAATACTAACGCGCCAAAAGCGACAAATAGCATTTGTGTACCAGTAAGGATCTCTTTAATAAGAGAGCCTTTAGATTGTATGGTGTCCATTTGTAGCCTCGTTATTTGGTACCAAATATTTTGTCACCAGCGTCACCAAGACCTGGAAGAATATAGCCTGCATCATTGAGACAATCGTCAATTGACGCTGTGTATAGTTCAACATCTGGGTGTGCTTCATTGAGTGCTTTAACGCCTTCAGGTGCAGCTACTAACACGAGCGCTTTAATATTGGTACAGCCACGCTCTTTCAACAAGTTAATGGTTTCAACCATCGAGCCGCCTGTTGCTAACATTGGGTCGATAACAAGAGCTAAACGTTCATCAATCTGAGCCGCTAGTTTTTCAAAATAGAATACTGGCTCAAAGGTTTCTTCATTTCGGTACATACCAACCACTGAAATACGCGCACTTGGAATCAATTCTAATACGCCATCCATCATGCCTAAGCCTGCACGCAGAATCGGTACTACAGTAATCTTTTTGCCCTTGATTTGTTCTACTTCGATTGGGCCGTTCCAACTTTCGATTGTCGTCGTTTCCATTTCAAGGTGTTTTGTTGCTTCGTAGGTGAGTAAAGTGCCTACCTCTGACGCAAGTTCACGGAAGTGTTTAGTGCTAATTTTTCCTTTTCTCATTAAGCCAAGTTTGTGTTTGATAAGAGGATGATTTACTTCGATAGTGTTCATGTGAGACTCCAAAATGAGAAAGGTTGGGTAGTTGCCCATTGTGGCTGGGCAATTTACCGCATATTTTATGGAGCGAGTTGTGTTGGATCAAGTAATATTGTGAATTAGATCACTTAAGTACTCAGTGAGTCGAATGTTAGCCAATTTCGTGTTTTTCTAAGCGATATAAAAACGCTTTATAGCCAAGCTCTAAAAATTTTGCCGCTTTTGTTTTATTGCCATTGTTTTGTTTTAAGGCATCTTGCAAACATTGCTTTTCGAATGCTTCCCAGTTGATGCCTGAACTGGGGAGTGTAAATTGTTGTTCATCGCTCTTGGCTGTAGCCATGCCATTAACAAGTTCTTGTTCATCATCGAGCAATATAAACCGTTCAACGCGGTTACTGAGTTCTCGAACGTTGCCTGGCCAATGAAAATCTAAAAGTTGTTTTAATATGCTTTTCTCAATGATCGGAAGTGGGCTGTTATATTGAGCTGCAAATTTCTGTGTGAAGTGGGAGATTAGCTTTGGAATATCTTCACGGCGGTCACGAAGTGGCGGCATAATCAAAGGGACAACGTTAAGGCGATAATATAAATCTTCTCTAAATTCCCCTTGTTTTGACATTTCTGCTAAATCTCTATGGGTCGCGACCACCACTCTAACATCTGGCGTAAGCTCTTGATGGCTACCCACGGGAACAACAGTCCCTTCTTGTAAAAATCTAAGCAGTTTAGCTTGCAGTGATAAAGGGAGCTCGCCGATTTCATCGAGAAATAATGTACCTTGATGCGCAGCTTGGATCTTACCTTCTTTATCGGAATCTGCTCCTGTATAAGCACCTTTTATGGCGCCAAAGAGTTCGGCTTCGGCCAGTGATTCAGGAATAGCTCCACAGTTAATGGCAATAAATTTGCCCTGCCGATTAGATAGTTCATGCAATGCCCGTGCTGCTAGCTCTTTACCGGTACCGCTTTCACCGTTAATCAAGACTGTGGCGTTGGTATGTGAAACGCGCTTTAGTCGTTCGAATACTTTAGCCATACAACCTGCATTGCCAATGATTCCTGCAAGGTTGTTTTGCTGCACTAATGCATCATTGAGCTGACTATTTTCATTGCGAAGTTGTTGTGCTTTATGAGATTTATCTATTGAAAGTAGCAGTGCCTGACGCTGGAAGGGTTTGGCAAGGTAATCATCAGCACCTGCTTCCATCGCTTCTACTGCATGGGCGATGGTGCCGTAAGCAGTCGCGATGGAGAATCCAATTTGAGGAAAGTTTTTCCGAACGAAATTGAGAAGGTCAATGCCGCTTAGCGCACCGAGTTTCCAATCACTAAATATGACGTCGATGGGTTGTGATTTTAAGATTAAAATGGCTTCTTCTACACTAGCGCTACTAGTCACATTATAGAGATCGGTATTGACGATGGTTTCTATAATTTCTCGTTGTTGTTCATCATCTTCGACGATAAGTAAATTAATCATGATTTATCCGCGGTGTTGAGTGACATAAGCGTGATGGTGGCGATACAACCACAAGGCTGATTGTCTATTAGGGTAATATCGCCATGGTAATGTAATTGGCATAAACGTTTTGCAATATAAAGCCCCATACCTGCGCCTTCAGATTTAGTTGTTATGTGTGGTTTAAAGAGTTTATCTTTTACGTTGTCGGCGATGCCATTGCCTTGATCTTCAATAGTGATTACTAATTTTTCATCTTCAATATTTGCGTGAATGATGACGGGACTATCATCAATAGAAGCTTCAATCGCGTTAACTACAATGCTATGAATGATGGAGCGTATTTCACTTTCATGCCCGACAAAGGGAAGTGATTTATCAGACTCAATAATAATTTTATGACGACTGGTTGCCGCAACTTCTAACGTAATGTCTTGCATGACGTGATAGATATTAAAGGACTCAGGTGTGAGAGACTCGTCAGCAGCCAGTGTTAAGAGAGACTTAATGGTGTTGTCCATTGCTGTAATTTTTTCTCTCGCCGCTTGCGCCATTTTCTCACGTTGTTGTGCTGAAGTTGTTGGTTGCGCCATTTGCTCAATTGATAATCCTATCGTGTTGATTGGGTTACGTAATGCATGAGCAAGCCCACGGGTCATCTCTCCAATATCTGACATATGCTGAACGGCAGCAAAGTGCTTTGATTGTTCATCGAGTACAGCTAGGCGCTGAGTCATGGCGTTAAACTGGGTAAGTGTTTTTCGTGTCTCTGCAATTCCTTGTTCTTTCAACTCTACTGAGAAATTACCTTGTTCTAATTGATTAAAGCCTTGTTTGAGCTGTTTCAGTGGCTCACTAATATGATTGGCAATAAAATAGGCAGCGACTAAGCCAAAAGCGGCCATTGCAAATGTTAGTAGGAATAGATTATTAAAGTAGGTGTTACTTGCTTCATTTTGTTCCTGAAACTCAAAAGTTTTCTGTTCGAGTGTGTCTTTGGTCTGTTTGATTAACGAAAAGCTCTCGTGATCATCTCCTTGAACAATGTTAATTGCGTTTAACAGTTGCCTCATATCAGTTGCCTCAAGCGGCATGTTGGCTCGCGGTGTTAACTCGATAATAGGTTTGCCGTTGTCTACTTCGAGTGAATAGAATTCGTTAATTTTTATGATATGTTTGGTAGGCGGAATGATTTTAATTGAGTAAAACTGATTTATTGATTGATTCGCCATGATTGAGTCGGCAGTGTCGTTATATAACGGCTCCTGTTCTAAGCTTTCCTGTGCAAAATCAATTATTTGTGCCGATAGGGCTTGTGAGGTTGATTGAATTTCACTGTTTACCTGCTCTTGAATATAAGACACAAAGCTTAGTTGTACCGTCGTCAATACAAGAATAATAAAGGCGATGAGCAAGAATATATAGCGCTTTAAAGACATTGCGATTCCTAGGCAATTCATAAAGATTAGTTATTCATAATTCAATTGCTAGGCCATGTTGTTAAATTCACTTACCTGTTATAAAACAAGAGATTAAATTAAACGAAAATGGTGGCAGTCTGAATTGAATCTGTATTTGTCCCGATATCAGGATAAGATATCCCGAAATGAGGATATTTTCTATTGATATTCTTTTTAAATAATCACATAAATCAGCTAAGTTATTGTTAAATTTAATTAAAGTAATATTGGTACGTCGTTTGTATTTACCTTAGCAACCCACGACAAATATCTAATGGAGAATATAATATGTCAGTTTTTTCAAAATCAGTTGTAAATGCCTTGGTTGCTTCAGTTTTCATTATCAATGGCCCACTTTACGCAGGTGAGGCGGAATACGTTGGACCGGAACAAGCAGTAAAAGAGGTCAAAGAAGTTAAGAAAGAAGTTGAACGCCGTATTGAAGTCAAAGCAAAGGCTGGCAAACCAGTGCGTGTATTCATTGATAGCAATAATCAGGAGCACGTGTTTGAACTCTCACCTGAAGAGTTAAAAGATTTGAGCATCGCATCGACTAAGCTCGAGCACTTAGACGAGAAAACCATGGCTAAGGTCAAGCAAGCATTGGCGAGTGTGCAAAAGAGTTTAGCTGAACTTAAGAAAGACAAACATCTATTGTCTGAAATGGAAGTTCAGGAAATTGAAGAATTAGCTGAATTACATGGAAAAGAGCTGCGCGTAAAAATGCTTGAACTAGATAAACTGGGTAAACTCCATCATTTAAATTCAGAAACAATCGAGCATGAATTTAGAGAGTTAGAAGTCCTCAATGAACTTATGGATGAAGAGCACGCCTTTGTGATTCGAGAGCGCTTAAATGAACACGGCGAAGCGATTACCGTAAATATTGAAGAAATGGGTGATGAAGACAAACGTGTATTTGTAATTGATGGTAGCAATGGCGAAATTGTAGTGGACAATGGCGATGGTAATAAGATCGTGAAAACCTTTGTGCTGGGTGAAGGAAATACATTGATGAAAGGGCATGTTGATGCCATTTTAAAATTAATAAAACATGGCGAGTTCTCAGCAGAAGAACTCGACAAATTGCAAGAAATGCTTGATAGCAAGCGCTAAAACACTGCTCTCTCTTTGTTCCTATTGTTGAACACCTCGGCTATTATAGTCGAGGTTTTTTATGGGAATAAATTAATGATATGGCGAAGCCAAATAAAAAAGGACCTTCTAAAACGGTCGATGTCTATTGCCAGTCATGTAAAACTCAGCTCTATAAATATCGAAAAGGTGGAAAAGGAGCGTTAGTCAAATGCTTTAAGGAACGTATAGTTCAAGATTATACGTTGGCGTCCTGTACTTGCCCCAAGTGCCATCAGGTATTTGCACGTGATACTCTGATTCGGGGTGTTGGCGCATTTAAAATGATTGGTGGTAAAGTCTTTTTCAAATAACCTGAACTGACGATAATTATCAGGTTAAATTCAGCTAAACATCATGTTTTTCAATCGAAATGTCACTAACGTATTAGTTACTTTATTTCATTTGTTTAAAAGGCTGATATGTTAATGTTATTAATTCGATTTATTCTATTTTCATTGTGTTTAAAGAGCCTTATTGCCAATAGTAATGAAATTGTCACAATGCCATTTGATCCCGTAGTTCAACACTTTGCTGTGGATACTGATATTTCGATTGATGTTTATGTGCCACCATCCTTCGTGAAAGGACGACGATTTCCAACGCTATATGTTATGGACAGCCAGCATTACTTTTATAGTGCTTTAGGGTATCAGCGCGCGCTCACTAAAGGCATTAGTTCAGTTGATGTGAGTCCGCAGTTTATTATTATTGGTATTAATACGAGCCAACTTTCGAAACGAAAGACCCGTGGTGAATATCTTAACCGGCGTAGCGATGAGTTTATTGCTATGTTGAGCAAAGAAATTATTCCGTTTGTCGATGCTAAATTTCCCACTAGTAAACGTCGTTTATATTTTGGGTGGCAGTCTGCAGCAATGACAGGGTTAAGGTTATTTAATAGTCATCCAGAACTGTTCAGCGATTACCTGTTAGCTAGCGCACAATATGTTAGCCCCAAAGCATTAACAGATACTGAAAAAACACTGCAAGCTAAGTCTTTAAATCATAAATTTTACTTAATTATTGGTGAAGCTGAAACACATACACTGGCAGGGCATAGATCATTGGTGACGTTGTTTGAAAAGAATAAACAACAGGGAATTAAATGGCAATTTAGAGTAAGTGATCGCTATTCGGGACTTTATGATCACCATACTTCGCCAATTGAAGCACTGAGTGATGGTTTAGCGTGGGTATTTGAAGATTACCCTGATATTGTATTTAATTCATTGGCCGAAGTGGCATCATTTGGTGGCGTGGATGCAATTAAAGATTATTATCGAGTTCGTGCCAAGCGCTATGGTGTGAGTGATGAGGTCGCTACACAAACGAAATTTAGTTTGTTTCGTCATGCCGTAGCAGCAGATGATTTGAAACAGTTTTCCGAATTTTAACACGCTCTGGGACGTTATCAAGTTATTGGTTGGCACCATTTTTTTGGTCGATTTTTTATTAAACATCAATACTTCAAACGCGCGAAAGAGATTTATCAGTATGGATTGCTTGAACGTCCTAACGATCACCGTTATTACAGTGGATTGGCTGTGGCTAACGTTGGCTTAAAGAGTGTTGAATTAGCTATCACTCATTATCATGAGGCAATTATGAATGCCCCCGATGATATTAAGAAAATATATCAAAAAGAATTAGATGTGCTAATTGAAGCTAACAAAATTCAATGATTCGAATCAGCTATTAATAATCTGATTTATTGCGGCGAAGCTTTTTAACTTGGCTTCGTTGATTCTTTTTATCTAGGCGTTTGAGTTTTGATGAATAGGTCGCCTTAGTAGCAATACGCTTTTTCTCAATTTTATTAGCTTCTTGGAGTAGTTGGACAAACTGTTCTAAGGCAACTTCTCTGTTTCTATCTTGACTGCGACTGCCTTGGCTTTTTATGATGATTTTCCCAGATTTACTGATGCGGTGATCTGATATCGTTAATAGTTTTTTCTTTAGGCGTTGTGGCAAAGCTTCACTCGCGTTGATATCAAAAAATAGATGAACAGCGGTCGAAGTTTTATTAACGTGTTGGCCACCCGCACCCTGAGCGCGAATATATTGTAATTCAATATCTTGTGCAGGAATAGAAATTGTATTTGATATCTTTAGCATAATATTTTTTAAATGAATTTCACTTCATTTTCACCGCTGTCTTAATTTTGAACTAAACTTAAATTGTCAGTTAATGTTTTAGGGGAACGTTATGATTACCAATGTTGATGATCACCGAAGTTTCACACGCATGGATGTTGATTGTGGTTTGCGGTTTAAAATGGATGGCTCTAATGATTTAATGGTTGGCACTGTCCATAATTTAAGTGCACAAGGTGTGTCATTCGCAACCGATGAACCTTTGCCACAAGATGCCGAACTATTCATCGAAGTAAATTCAGGCGGTGGTAGTGTGCCACCGTTGATGGCAAAAGCACAAGTATTACGGTGCCAAGAAGCGAATAATGGCGAATATGAAGTGGCTTGTAGTATGCAAATAAGTGCATAAAGCAGAGCGGTTTCCTGAAAAGGCTTGATTTATATCAAGCCTTTTTTTATCGGTTAAATTTCATTGAACTTAAGTCCAGTTTGTTCATAGCAAAATTTTGTTACTATGCGGTAACTTTTAAATTTTATCGGCGATAAACATTATGAGCACAGCGATTATTTCTCACCCCGATTGTCGGCGGCATCAAATAGATAAGTTGCATCCAGAGCAGCCAAATCGCATTGATGATATTTCAGATAGATTAATTGCTAGCGGTCTTGAATATAGCATTGACCATTTTGATGCTGATGATGTTTTGAATACGGATTTATTGCGAGTCCATGGTGTGTCATATATTCGCAGTTTGTATGAACGCATTCCTCATGAAGGTATTATCAATATTGATGTTGATACTCAAATGTGTGCCAATACATTAAAGGCTGCCAATCGAGCAGCTGGCTCTGGCGTTCAAGCTGTCAATTTAGTTGTTAAAGGCGAACATCAGGCGGTTTTTTGTAATATTCGTCCACCTGGACATCACGCATTTCGCGATAAAGCGAGTGGCTTTTGTTTTTACAATAATATTGCGATAGCTGCGTCTCATGCCTTAACGCTTGATGTGATTGAGCGGGTTGCAATCATCGACTTTGATGTACACCACGGTGATGGAACAGAAGATATCTTTAAAGATAATGATGATGTGTTATTTTGCTCGCTATTTCAGCATCCATTTTATCCATTTAGTGATCCGGCACCGCAACATGAAAATCACATAAAGTCTCCGATGGCTGCTGGAGAAGGGGCGGCTGAGTTTAAATCGTTAGTATTAGATAGCTGGATACCGGCAATTGAGTCATTTAAGCCACATTTGATCTTAATTTCTGCTGGTTTTGATTCCCATCGAAACGATGACATGGGACATATTAATTTGGACGATCCAGATTATGCTTGGGTAACTCAGCAACTTTCACAGTATGCTCAACATCAGCACTGCTTAGGTATTGTATCTATGTTAGAGGGAGGTTATGAGCAAGGAGTGCTGGGGCGAAGTGCATTGGCTCACATTAGAGCACTGGCAAAGTTATAATTTAAGCGACTTGATAAAATTGAGCGTTAGCAATTAGTTGTTTATCAATAATTTCTCTTGCTAACGTGACACATCCACCACATTGACTAGCGACACCAAACTTTTCTTTAATTGATTTTATTGATTGATCGCCATTGTTGACAGCCTGACGGATGTCTTTATCTGTAATACCTTTGCATACACAAACGAACATAATAACGATTCTCATTAAAAATTTAGGTGGGAGTATAAATGATATTAATTATTATTTGAATAGTTGTTTGAGGGTTTTGTGAGCTAAATTGTGACGGACTTTATAGAACGTCGTTGAATCAAAGATTTACCGTTGATAAAAAATCAACGGTAAAATAAATTAATTATTTTTCAAGCGGGAGTTGGTACGATTGCAAATCAAGTCGCATATCTACCCAACCTTCTTCAATATCAAACTTAACTTTAAACCCAAGTTTACGACTCAAGTTAATCATCCCTGCGTTTTGAGGTAAGGTAAGCCCTGTCATCATATGAGTATTGCGCTGTTTACAATAGTTAATCATTTTTAACATCAATAATTTCCCCAAGCCTTGCCCTTGAATATCGCCTCGGATAACAACCGCGAATTCAGTTTCTTGGTTTTCGGCATCGGTAATTGCGCGAACTACGCCTAATGTGTGGAATTTCTCATTCTCGTCACGGTATGACGCAATGAACGCCATTTCTCGATCAAAATCGATCTGAGTCATTTTGGCCATTTGTTCGTGACTCAATTGCCCAACCTCACCAAAGAAGCGTTTATATCTGTCTTCTTTGCTCAAGCTATCATTAAATTCGAAATGGCTTTGTTCGTCTTCTGCTTTTATAGGACGTAGCAGAACTTCGCGACCATCTTTTAACGTAATTAACTCTTCCAGTTCTCGTGGGTATGGCCTAATGGCAAGTCGCTGGATCCCGTCGTTATCGCAGCTTTTCAGTTGCATATTGACGTCTAGAACTGTCTCTTATACACATCTCCGAGCCCAC
>CAJXRU010000127.1 GCA_913060565.1 uncultured Gammaproteobacteria bacterium
GGCGGCATAACGGCAACATTACCTGCGCACACACTACAATGGCCACAAGGTTGCTGCAAACTGTGATCAGAAAAATACTGTGACAGTGATTGGGACAAGCATTGTGGGCTGACAAAGAAATCCATCAACTGAGCAATACGATTAATTTCACTGTCTTCTTTTTCGTTAAACTTCACGCATAATTTTTCAATCAGCGCCTCACCGTCAAACACCTTAGGATTGATTTGAAATACTTGCGTCATTTGCGCTGTTTGTAACTCAATCACTTGTTGCTGCTGCAAATAGTCTAATGCGGCGATAACACGTGATCGTTCACAGGAATATTGTTGAGCCAAAACATCAAAATCTAACACCGACCAGACTCTGGCGTGTTTTGAGGCATTAAATATCGCCTCTATAAACTGTAAACGCTCGCCATCAAATCGAGAAAAAATATCACTCTCAGACGTTAACACCTTAAATTTGTACTGCGCGAAATAGCTGTAGCTTGGCTTGATAATATTTAGAAGTTCTAAATAAACCAACAGCGTTTTTAAGGTCAACGGCCTAATATTCGCATCACTCGATAAACTATTTTCGACCACTTCCCATTGGCCAGACGCTTGAAATTGGCGAATTTGATCGAGCACCACTTTAATGGCAGAGCGTGGCGGCGTATCGGCGTAAACAAAGTTTTGCAATACATTTAAGTTATCGGTATTCGCCAATACCAAACAATCGCTCGGCTGATTATCACGTCCAGCACGGCCAATTTCTTGGGCGTAATTTTCAATAGATTTTGGCATATCATAATGCGCCACAAATCTAATATCACTTTTATCAATGCCCATTCCGAATGCGATTGTCGCAACAATGATTTGATTGCTCGCTGCCATAAATTCACTAACAATGCGGCGGCGCTCTTCACTGTCCATGCCTGCGTGATACGCAATAGCATTGAATCCTTGAGCAGCTAAATCACTGGCGAGTGTCTGCGCTGTTTTTTGCAAGGTTACATAGACAATGCCGCACTGATGGCGTTTGCTATCAAGCCATTGAGCCAAAGTATTCAATCGCTTTTCACTTTCACAACCAACAACTTGAAGATTTAAATTTGAACGATAAAATCCTGTCAACGTAATATTTTGCGGCGCAATCGCAAACTTATCACCCATGTCACTAACTACTTTCTCAGTGGCGGTAGCCGTTAACAAAAGTGTTTGAGGAATATTAAATTGACGCTGATATCGAGGTAGTTTGAGATAATCGGGACGAAAGTTGTGCCCCCACTCAGAGATACAATGCGCTTCATCAATCACCAACAATGAAATGGGGATTTGAGATAAGAATTGACGAAAACGTTCGTTGTTAAGGCGCTCAACAGACACCATTAATATTTTACAACGCCCCTCTCTAATATCACTCATCACCTGCTGAGATTGTTGCGGCGTTTGCGTTGAATCAATAGTAGCAGCCGCAATACCTTTGCCATGCAAAAAGGCAAGTTGGTCTTGCATCAAGGCTAGCAACGGTGAAATAACCAATGTTAGGTGTGGTAATTGAGTCGCGGGAAACTGATAACACAGGGATTTTCCAGAACCAGTTGGAAAGATTGCTGCGGCGCTTTCACCACGTAAAATGGTTTCGACAACGGGTTGTTGACCCGTTCTAAATTGGTCAAAACCAAAAAGTTTGGAGAGTTGTTGTTCTATCATGAACGCCCTTTAAGGAGTTTACCACCAGCTATCAGACAGTGAGTTTTTACATTTAGCATATTGCGCTGCATAGCGTTTTGAACGTGAGCGAACCTTTTTCGAGACTTTCTTAAGCCAAGGTTTCTTATTATAGCTTTTACGCTTATAACCGCCCCACCCTTCGTGATAATTCAGGTACTGGCCATAAGCATCCCATTTTGACACACCATTAATTTTATGGGTTTTATAAATAAACCAGCCCATAAAATCTATTGCATCTGCAAAGTCGTTTCTATCGCCCCAGCTATTACCAGTTTCTTTAACGTAGTCGTCCCAAGTCATTGTTTTTGCTTGCGCGTAACCGTAAGCAGAACTCGCACGACCGTAAGGAATGAAACCGAGGAAATAACGCATTGGCGGGCGTGCTTCACTTTTAAATGAGCTTTCTTGATACATCATGGCGATTGGCACGTGTACAGGCACGCCCCATTTTTCTTTGGTATCTAGTGCCGCTTCATGCCAGTGTTCATGCTCTTGAAAAATAGCACAAATATTCTCTGGATTAGCTGGCGGCGATGTCGCACAACCACTACTAATGAGCATCACAACACTCATTGCGATGAGTGTCATGCTACGTTGAAATCGAGATAAAATCAGATCCATGAGTTAAAGCTCTCGTTCAGTTTATTTACCAAAATAGTCGGCGAGGTAGTCATCTATAGATTGGGTATCAGCCGCTTCAATGTCAGCTTGTTCAGCCAACGATTGCACTGCACGTTGACGCAATGTCTTAGCAGACAATTGTCGATAATCTTGTTCACTAAATTCTTGCTTGAATTTTTTAGCTTGCGCAACACCAAATGGCGTATTGTCTAATTCGTTAGCCTTGAGCAATGTCATCAATTTACCTGATAATGTTGCTTGAGGATCGCTGACCATTGGACGTAATTCATTCAAACAATCGTTATATGCACTGCCCCCGTTGTGATGGTCAAATAAATCAGCAATGGTACCAAGTGCATCAAATAAGCGAGTCATCCAATCTTGCAGTGAAATTTCACTGTCGCCTTCTTCCAGCATTAATCCCGGCTCTCGCCCATTGAGAATAACGTTGTTTAGATTGCGAATTTTTTGCTGACGCTTCTCTTGGCTCATTGGTTTGTCTTGCCACAACAAACAGTGCATCAAGAACATATCTAAAAAGCGGATCTGTGTTTTATCAATACCGACGTTAACAAATGGATTCACATCAAGTGAACGCACTTCAATGTATTCAACACCGCCTTCTTTTAGCGCTTCAGAAGGTTTTTGGCCTGACTTTGCAACACGCTTAGGGCGAATAGGCGCATAGAGTTCGTTTTCAATTTGCAATACATTTGAATTGAGTTGTTTAAAGACGTCCCCCTCTTTAAAGCCTATTTTTTCAAACTTTTCAGACGGCATTGAAATCGCGTTGTTGACTGAATCAACATAGTTTTCAATATCGTTATAACAAATTGATAAGTTGTCTTGCTCGCTGTTGGTATAACCTAAGTCACTTAAACGCAAGCTAGTACCGTGCGTTAAATAGTAGGTACCATTTCCCAGTTTTTCGAAGTCATAAGGCATATCGTTTTTGATGAATGAACCACATAACGCAGGCGATGCTCCAAACATATAAGGAACAACCCAACCTAAGCGATGGAAGTTACGAATCAGCGAAAAATAACGGGTAGAACGAAAGTCTGTAACATCGCTTTCATCATTAAAAAACTCTTTCAACACAGGCCATGCATCATCGCCTAATGAGTAATTAAAATGCAGCCCTGAGATAACCTGCATTAGACTACCGTAACGATGTTTGAGCCCTTGACGGTAAATATGTTTCATTTGCCCGACATTGGAGTTGCCATAGTTGGCTAATTCGATATCTTCTTCTTTTGCCACCATGCAAGGCATACTCATTGGCCACAACAGTTCACCGTCGATATTATCTAGCGTAAAGCGGTGCAAATCAGCAAGGTAGTCCACCAGTTCATCAATATCTTTGTGTACTGGCGTTATAAATTCTAATAGTGACTCAGCATAATCAGTCGTGATATCACTGTGAGTTAAGGCGGAGCCTAGTGCTTTGGCGTGAGGTTTGTCAGATAATTCCGCTTGCTCATTCATGCGTAGAGCTTCTCGCTCGATACCACGTTGAATTTGCGTAAAAATTGGCGCGAATTTCGGATCTTTTAATTGGGAGAGCTTGTCTTTATAACAATTAATCAAAATTTTTCTCTACTTATGTTCAACGTCGCACACACGACTCTATCATTGCGACCTAAACGCAACAAGCAGCTTATGTAACAAAACACGTATGTCCTGCTTAAGCTGCAAAAAATATCATAGCAATCACTGTATAACGGCAGGTTTTTCCAACAGTAATAAACAAAATACTGCGCCATAATGGCAATTTAACTAACCCTGCTGCGACACATATAACATCGCCAATTAGCGGCAACCAGCTTAGCAACAAGGAATAAACACCGTATTTTTTTACCCACAGAGCTGCTTTAGATTGTAATTGCTGTTCTGTTAACTTCTTGGCGCCAATAGCGCCTAAACCATAGCTCGTCACACTACCTAAACTATTACCAATACTGGCAACTATCACTAGCATTATCACCAATTCAGGTCGTTGTGTTAAATCATATATCAGCAAGGCTTCAGAGCCACCAGGTAATAACGTGGCGGCTAAAAAGCTTGAGATAAATAGCGTGAAAATCATCGATTCATTGTCAGCACGATTTTTCCTGACAATGTACCCGACTCCGCTAATCGATGCGCTTCTTGCACTTGAGATAACATCATATACTTTGCGATATTGAGTCGTAAGCTGTTGTTTTCAACCGCACGCACCAAATTAGTTAGCTGTTCTTTGTCATTTTTTACCAACATGCCTGTTGATTCAGACGCTTTGCCAAGCACACTATCACAGACAAAATCTTTACTCACTGACGGTACTGTCACCAATCGTTCTAGTGCGTTAGCCGCCGTTAACTGCAAAATAGCGGGTTCTCCGCCAATTAAATCAAACCATAAATCAATTGCTGGGAGCTCTTCAAACATTTCGCTTTGCTGGTAATCGACAACAGTCACATCCCCTAACGCTTGTAACTTCGCATGACTGTTTTTACTAGCAACCGCGATAACCTTTGCACCAGCATTTAAGGCCAATTGCACCGCTAAATAACCTACACCACCGCTAGCACCACTGATTAAGACCGTCTCACCGGATTTTAATTTCCCATGTTCAAATAATCCTTGATACGCAGTAAGCCCAGCCAGTGGTAATCCGGCAAGTGCATTGTAATGACGCGCTACAGCAACAAGCTCTTCATTTTGTGCAATGATGTATTCACTATAACAACCTGCTTTTAGTGGGAAACCAACAAAACCGATGACGCTATCACCGACTTTAAATTCGCTAACCTCTGTGCCAACTTCCTCCACAGTGCCAACGACGTCATATCCTAAAACCATTGGCAGTTTGTCAGCATTCTCCTGAGCAGCCCAACCAAGTCCTTGACGCGTTTTAAAGTCAATAGGATTAATTGACGTGGCAATATTCTTAACTCTGATTTCATTAGCCATAAGTGGCACAGGAGAAACCTGCGTCATCACTAATTGTTCAACATCTCCAAATTGCGAAAACTCAACCGCATTAAATGTGGAAGGCAATGATGAGTGAGGCATGGTTTTATTCCTTACGTTTGGGAAATATTAACGAGTGTATTGCCATCTTATCAGTAGCTTGGGAATTCACATTTTGATAGAGTGGCGTTATAAATTTGCCTAATGATAATAGATTCATGATCACAAAAATATTCTTATTACCAATTATTCTTTGTATTTTGTGGGCGCTCTACCTAAAAAATAAAGGGTGGACTCTCAAACAAGGAAAGCAAGGCTTTAAACTAATATTAGGGATTGGTGCTGCACTAGGTATTTTTTTCACCCTCATGTTATGGCTTGTCTCCCCGTAAACGGCCTGTATTAACAATTAAGAACCAATAGGGACATTATGAACAACTTGTCAAAATCAACACTCGCTATCGCCTTATCTTCAACACTCGTAGCGTGTGGAGGCAGTTCTAGCGGCTCTGACGATAAGCTAACCCCGCCAACAACTTACACTTTTACCCTCAATGCTAAAGTCATTAATCAATGCGGTATTGAACAACCTGTCGCTAATGCTGACTTTTATCTGCAAAACGCACAATGGGGGTTAGTGAGCGCCCATCAAACAGATGCCAATGGGCAGGTTTCAATCACAACCACTGAGCAAACGATTAATTACACGGTTGCTAAAGAACAGCTCACTAACGGCGCCGTATCAAATGTTGAATTGCGCTCATTCATTGACGCTGACAGCACGGGCCAAGCGACTATTGTTTTTGATAGTCCTCAATTAGCAGATAACACAAGCTGTGAATGTCAGACACAAGATCTCGACTTGTCTTACTCGCTTGTAAGTAGCGTTGATTCTTTAGCGAGTTCAGCACAATTTGCGAGCAGTAATACAATTGACGCGAGCAATGCACGTTTTAGCGATGTAGAAGTTTGTCGAGAAACAGCTAAAGCATGGCCGAATGAATCATTTATGGTAGTTGCCACCAATAGCCAAGACAACCTAACCGCATTTTCTGGTTTTAGTAACTCGTTTGATGCGACACCGGGTGAGAATTGGCGATTAAATACCAATGCCATTGCGATTGCCCTCGATGTCGATCACACGAAGGTAGAACAGTTGACCGCAGCGCAGCTTATCAACAATAAATTGCATTTTAATTTCATCGCGAAACAAAATGACGCACAAGTTATTGTGTTTGATAATCACGCTCAAAGTGACAACGCTACCTACTACGGGCGCGGTGTTAACATTCATCAAGAGTCAGCGTCGATTGTTGGTAAGGTTACTGTTAAAAGCTTCCACACCCATCTAAGTAATCAATATGAGAGTACGGTTGATTTAAGCCCTGCCATAGTGGCGCCAGAAGTAGACACCGTTATATTTTCTGAGGTTTCACCAGACGGCAGTTATGATTACAGCAAAGTTGATGGCTATTCTGCTATTCATTTTACAACGCAAGTGGGCGCTGACCATCCGCAATCAAACACTAAGATCCCGACAACTTGGCATGTATATGGACCGATGAAAGGAACTCTACCCGTCGCAGATACACTAGAAAAATACAGCTATATCAAACGCGATATTGCAACCATCGAAAACCTAACCGTTGAAATGTTCTCTAATGATACAGTTACTAACTATGACAGTTTTATTAGCGCATTTAGCAAAGGTGATACGTACCAAACAACTGGCGTGTTAAGTAATTACCGGACTCATGTATTAGAGTTAGAAAAATAATCATTGATGATTTATGCCCGTTACCATTGAAGATACTGAAATCATGTACTTTTATTAGTAACGAGTATAAGTTGCATAAAAAAAGCACTTCGATAAGAAGTGCTTTTTTATTTGATGTAATAGCTTTATCGACTAGCCACCAACAATCGCTAACAGGATACCTGCGGCAACAGCCGAGCCAAGTACACCTGCAACATTTGGCCCCATCGCATGCATTAACAAGAAGTTGTGCGGATTAGCTTCCAATCCAACTTTGTTTGCTACACGTGCCGCCATAGGCACAGCTGATACACCTGCTGCGCCAACTAATGGGTTAATAGGTGTTTTAGAAAACTTACCTAATACTTTAGCCATCATCACGCCTGACGCAGTACCAATACTAAATGCCACTGCACCTAATAGTAAAATACCTAAGGTTTCGACTGTTAAGAATTTATCTGCAGACAATTTAGAGCCAACCGCAAGACCTAAGAATATCGTTACGATATTAATCAGTTCATTTTGCGCCGTGTTACTTAGACGATCAACAACACCAGCTTCTTTCATTAAGTTACCTAGACAGAACATGCCGACAAGTGGTGTCGCTGCTGGTAAGAATAAAATTGTCATGAACAAAACAGCTAATGGAAATAACACTTTTTCCTTTTTAGAAACAGGACGCAGTTGCTCCATCACAATTTCACGCTCTTTTTGCGACGTTAATGCTTTCATAATTGGCGGCTGAATAATTGGTACCAACGCCATGTATGAGTATGCAGCTACCGCAATGGCACCTAATAAATCAGGGGCTAAGCGCGAGGCTAAAAATATTGCTGTCGGGCCATCGGCGCCACCGATGATCGCGATTGCAGAAGCATCAGCTAAACTAAACTCAAACCCAGGAATAAAGTTAAGTGCAATCGCACCAAATAACGTTGCAAAAATACCAAACTGGGCAGCAGCCCCTAAGAATAACATCTTAGGATTTGCAATGAGCGCTCCAAAATCAGTCATCGCACCAACGCCCATGAAGATAAGTAGCGGGAATACGCCCGTTTCAATACCTACATGATACACGTACCACAACAGACCACCTTCATCGGTAAAGCCCGCAGCTGGGATGTTAGCCAATATGGCACCAAAGCCTATTGGTAATAGCAACAATGGCTCATAGCCACGTGCAATCGCCAAATAAAGCAGTAATGCACCGACAATCATCATTATTACTTGGCCGGGAACGAAATTGGCTAAACCAGTATCGCCCCACAGTTTCATTAAACCTTCCATCTAAACCTCTACCTGATTACTTAAAGCGTTAATAACGTTTGACCAACGCTAACCGCATCGCCTTCTTTAACGCTTAGTTGGCTGACAGTACCGCCGTTAACAACACGAACTTCAGTTTCCATTTTCATGGCTTCAAGAATCATGACGACTTCACCTGCGGCGACCTGTTGACCTGGTGCAACGAGTACTTTAAAGATATTACCAGCAAGTGGCGCTGCTAACGCTTCACCACTTGATGCTGCTGGCGCAGGCGCTTGAGCAACTGGCGCAGCATGTGCAATATCGCTAATTTCACCACCTGGCCCCACTTCAACTTGATAAGCTTGACCGTTCACACGCACACTATAAGATTCCGTTGCGCCACTTTGCGGCGCAGCAGCAGGCGCGCTGACTTCAGGAGCGACTTCGTTATCTGGGTGTGGTTCAAATGCATCAGGATTATTACGATTTTCTAGGAATTTCAATCCAATTTGTGGGAATAATGCGTAAGTTAAAACATCATCATCCACGTTGTCGCTCAAATCGAATCCTTTTTCTTTCGCTAACGCTTGTAACTCAACAGATAAGGCTTCAAATTCATCTTCTAATACATCGGCTGGACGACAGGTAATTTCTTGTGCGCCATCTAATACACGCGCTTGCAGCTCGGCATTTTTAGGGGCAGCAGTTGCACCATATTCACCTTTAAGAACGCCAGCAGTTTCTTTAGTAATGCTTTTGTAACGCTCGCCAGTTAACACGTTTAATACCGCTTGTGTGCCAACAATTTGAGATGTTGGAGTTACTAATGGAATAAAACCAAGATCTTCACGCACTTTAGGGATTTCTAATAACACTTCATCCATACGATCACCAGCGCCTTGCTCTTTAAGCTGATTTTCCATGTTAGTTAACATGCCGCCTGGTACCTGTGCTAATAGAATTCGAGCATCGACACCACGTAAACTACCTTCAAATTTGGCGTATTTTTTACGAACATCACGGAAGTAAGCAGCGATTTCTTCAAGTAATACTAAATCTAATCCAGTATCAAACTCAGTATCTTGAGTCATTGCAACAACCGTTTCAGTCGCTGTATGACCGTACGTCATACTCATCGATGAAGAAGCGGTATCAAGCATATCAATACCCGCTTCAATCGCTTTTTGATAAGTGGCCGTTGATAAACCAGTCGTCGCATGACACTGCATCGCAATTGGTAAATCAACAGTACTTTTAAGATTAGTAATCAATTCATGTGCTTCAAACGGACGTAATAGACCCGCCATGTCTTTAATACAAATTGACTGTGCGCCCATATCTTCAAGGCGTTTTGCCATATCTAACCAAGTTTGCAGATTATGAACAGGGCTTGTCGTATACGAAATTGTACCTTGGGCATGACCGCCCACTTTAACAACTGCTTTAAGCGCGGTTTCTAAATTACGTACGTCGTTCATTGCATCGAAAACACGGAATACATCAACGCCGTTTTCATGAGCACGTTCAACAAACTTAGTAACAACATCGTCAGCATAGTGACGATAGCCTAGTAGGTTCTGACCACGTAAAAGCATTTGTTGCGGCGTATTAGGCATTGCCTTTTTAAGCTCGCGAATACGATGCCAAGGATCTTCGCCTAGATAACGAATACACGAATCAAACGTTGCTCCGCCCCAGGTTTCGAGTGACCAAAATCCAACTTTGTCGAGTTTCTCAGCAATAGGCAACATATCTTCCAGACGAAAACGTGTTGCTAACAATGATTGATGTGCGTCGCGTAATACAACGTCGGTTAAAGCAAGAGGTTTAGACATAACAATTCCTATTTCTAGCGAAGTAACTATTTGTTTGAGTTAGATTGACGATATTGATGAACAGCAGCGCTTATCGCAGCAACAATGTTATTATCAATACCCTGTTGTGGTGCTTGTTTAGCCTGAGGAGTCGCCTCAACTTCTCCGCCAGCAAAACGCTCTAGCAATTTAATCGCTACAACTAGTATGCTTAAAAACGTAAATACACATACCATACCCAACAACATAATGTTGGCAGCGGTAGACAATGCTTGTGTAATATCCATAACAGTTCTTCACCTCAAACAATTTAAACGGTCATTTGAATTTAAAGTTAAAAAATCAACTAAATAGTCAACCTATAAGCATTAAAATTCATTTTTGTGACTAAAACAAACGTAATTAACAATTAATTTACGAATGCAAAACTTTGACGACACATTTATACCTGTGCTTTAAAGCAGATGCAATAGCAATTGGTATGACAACTTTACCACCCTAAGGAAACGAAATAACAATTATCAATCAATAGGTTACAGATCTTTGTGCATTTTTAACGCTAAAACTATGTTAGCAAAATGTAAATTAGACAAGGTTTACCTTAAGGTAAACTTAAACAAGATATAGAAAGGAGTTTCGTCACATCAAAGAAGGCAATATTTTCGATATAAATTGCAGATTCAATAAGATATGTCGCTTGATGAGATAAAGTTATTACACCAGATAGTGCTATATTCAAACAATAATACCACAGCAAAAAGCTTACCTATACGTCAACTTAGCGTTTTTAGTCATTTTTGACATAAATAATAATTATTAGATTATTTTGTTATTTAGCTATGATTTTCTTCTTTTAAGAGAAGATGTTAGCAAAACACATTACATTTGATGCGTTCAAGAAAAATAAGAAATTTACTAGTCATCAAATTATCACTGCATTGTTAAACATTTTTCAAGCCAATAAATGGGTACAAAATATCAAGAAATAAGTCGACTCTGATCACTCGTTAATACTAATTTTATTATTTAAGTGATCATGTTGTGTTTAGAAAGGATTAACTAGCGCAAAGCGCTCTATTGAGCGATAGAATGCTATTGGCATTGAGAGCTACGCAGTTATTGTAAGTGCAAGCAAGCACAGGTGATCAGTTATTTAGTGGAATTGGTATAAGTATATGACGAAAGGTCGTTAGCAACAGAACGCATTAAAGGAAAAGGCGAAATTTCGGTAGCACAAATGAATAAAGCATAAGCAACACTACAAAAATATCAGTGTGCCTTCGCGTCTTTTTAAAATATGGAAACTATAAAATGAATTATATAAATAGGATGTATAAATCAAGGAAATTTAAACTAAGAAACAACAAAAGAAAGGAGTGGCGCGCATGGAAGGAGTCGAACCTCCGACCGCCTGGTTCGTAGCCAGGTAC